>PBPD01000144.1 GCA_002725445.1 Rickettsiales bacterium | reverse complement strand
TCTTTCTGGAGGCCAACCAAAGGCGGCACGTCTTTGGGTTTGCGCGTCCACGCGATGTCGGGGTTGCGGCGCAATGTGCCCGTTGCACTGCATGGTGCGTCCAGCACAATCACGTCAAACGGCTGATTGGGCTGCCAATTACGCGCATCGTCGCTGATACATTCCACCTGCATGTGAAGCCGCTGCATGTTTTCCAACAGGCGGCGCATACGTTTGGGCGAACGGTCAAGCGCCGTCACTTGCGCCCCTCGAGCCGCTAATTGCGCCGTTTTGCCGCCGGGAGCTGCGCCTACATCCAGCGCGCGCAATCCCTGCACATCACCCAATAACTGCACTGGCACTGATGCAGCCACATCCTGCACCCACCATTCCCCCTCATCATATCCGGCAAGCTGCGTCACATCGGCCACCTCGCCCAGACGCAATGTATTGCCAAACAGCGCCACGCCGCCCAGACGCTTCGCCCACTGCGCTGCATCCGACTTGATGGTGAGGTCAAGCGGCGCACGGTGACGGTGCTGCGCAATAATCGCATTGGTCGCGTCTTTGCCGTAATGGGTTTTTAGTGCGTCATATAGCCAGACGGGCAAATGCAGCTTTGGCACATCCAGCCGTTTGCGCAACGCTGCGTGCTCTTTCGCAATGCGGTTAAGCACGGCATTCAACAAATTCTTATGCGAGGTGAAGCGTGATTTTTTCACCAGCTCTACCGTGCTATGTACTGCGGCATGCGGCGGCACATCCAGATAGGCGAGCTGCGCCACACCAATGCGCAGACATTGCATGACCCAGCCATATTTCTGCTTCAGCGGGCTTTTCAGGCATGCATTCAGCATGGCATCGATCAAGCCCCGCTCACGCAGCACAGCAAGCACCATACTATGGGCGAAGGCGCGATCCTGAGGTGTGAGTTTTGGCCATAGCGGATTTTGCACCAACGCCTTGTCGACCAACATTTGTTGCTCAAACACCGCATGCAGCACATCAGCTGCGCATTGTCGTGCTGCAAACTCTGGCAGTTCCTGTACTATTTTCTGGTCATCGCCCATGCAATCCTTATAGTAGGCATCACGCGAATGAAAAGAAGAAACTAGGATATTTGCATGAGCGATACGCCTAAATCGTCGGACGACAAACCCACATCTGATGGGACAAAACAGACGCCAAAACCTGCTGAGCAACCCAAAGAAATTGGCGGCACCAAGGGCCCCGAACCCACCCGCTACGGCGACTGGGAAAATAATGGCCGCTGCACAGATTTTTAAGCCATGAATCAGTCGGATATTGCCGTTGTCCTGCCAGCACGCGAGGGGTTTGGCCCCAGCGCATTTGGCGCCGTTTCACTTTCGGTCAAAGATTTTATCTATAATAGCCGCTACCGCGATCGTTTTAACGTATTCGGATTGGTGGATGCCCCGGCCTATGAAGGGATAGACTACACTCCCCTTCCGCTGAAACGGCATTGGTATGAAACCAAAACCCGCGCCTATGCACGTGCTCTGCACAAACAATTCACACAACACCCACCTGCCCTGATCGAAGTGCATAACCGCCCTAAGCTTGCGCGTATGCTCGCGCGCCTTGGCCACGGGCCCATTGCCCTGCATTTACATAACGATCCGCAGGAAATGAAAGCCGCCAGCAGCCCCCGTGCTCGCACCCAATTATTGCGCGAAATCGACGCGGTCTATTGCATCAGCGACTATATTCATACGCGCATGGTGGATGGCATCACCATTGATCATTCGCACGTACATACCGTGCATTCCGGCCTCGATATCCCCCCACAGCCTGAGCGCAAACAGCCCGCCATTTTGTTTGTCGGGCGCATGACACCCAACAAAGGCGGACGTGAATTTGTGCAGGCCATGCAGCACATACTGCAGCAGAACAAAGGCTGGCGTGCCGAAATGATTGGCGGGCGCAGGCATAGCGTGTCCACCGACCTTAGCCCCTATGAACGCGAGATTATGGAAGGTGCTGACGCTGTAGGCAATGCCATGCATTTTCTGGGCTTTTGCGATTATGACACCACCATGCACCATATGCATGAAGCCGCCATTCTCGTAGTGCCGTCTTTGTGGCACGAGCCCTATGGCCGCACCGCATTGGAAGGCATAGCACATGGCTGTGCCGTTATCACCGCAGGCTATGGCGGCTTGCCTGAAATCGTTGGCGATGCAGGCATATGCCTGCCAGTGGTAACACCCGACAGCATAGCCACCGCTGTGCAAAGCCTGATTGACGATGCCGAGAAATTGCAGGCCATGCAAATGAGCGCTTATGTGCATGCGCAGGGCTTCAGCATAGAACGCTGCGCCCAACGGCTGGACGATATACGCCACCATGTTTTGAACGACCAAGAGGATGCCCGCGATGCAGCCTAACAATACACGTCTGCTACACACCGCCCAGTATGCGACTTTATTGATCCCGCTGGCAAATTGCTTCAGCATTTTCGTGGCCGACGCATTGATGGCCATCGTCGCCATTTTATTTCTAGTCGAGTCGGCGCGCAGCAAAAACTGGGGTTGGACAAAAAGCCCATGGGTGCGTGTCGCGCTATTGCTCTGGGTCTACCTCATGGTCGATAGCCTGTTTGCAGAACATATAGACAAAGCGCTCCGCCGTAGCACGGTATGGATACGTTATCCGGTCTTTACCGCCGGGCTGGTTTATTGGCTGTGGAATGCCGAATTTGGCAAGAAACTTTTGCTAAGCGTGGCCGTCAGCGTGATTTTTCTGGTGGGCGACAGCCTGCTGCAATATGCCATTGGCTACGACATTATTGGTCGCCCTTCTATCGGTGAAGACGGCAAAACATTACGCCTGACAGGACCATACAAAGACCCACGGGTTGGCATCACGCTGGTGTGGCTCGCTTTCCCTGTGGTGCTGTATGGGCTGAGTTTACTGCGCAAAACAGACATTGCCACATGGCAGAAGCTGGGCGCCGTGCTGTTGGCACTTGCTTTTGTGCTGGCGGTTTTCCTGAGTGGCGAACGCATGGCACTCCTACTCACCGGACTGGGCATAGGGCTGGCGGTGTTATGCATTCGCAGCATTCGCATGCCCCTCATTGCAGCGGGGGTGGTAGCGGCGCTCATTGGCTTTGGCATCGCGCAGCTCAACCCACAACTAATCGAACGCCAATATGCCTCGACCCTGCATGTGATCCAGAATCTGGAAGACACGGTCTATGGCAAAATATGGCAGTCTGCATGGGATGTCGGCTCGGATTATCCCATCACAGGTGTCGGCTTGCGGCATTTCCGCGAGCATTGTCCCGACGCGAAATATGGCCCTATCGAAGAACTGGCACCACGCTGTAATTTGCACCCCCACAATATATATCTCGAATGGTGGGTGGAAAGTGGTATCATTGGCTTGGCGATGTTTCTGCTGATGGCCGCCCTGTGGGCACGCAATGCGGCTAAAGCATGGCCTGCCTGCAAGCATGATGCTATCTATATTGGCCTGCTGATTACATTGGCCTTGCGCCTCTGGCCCATTGCCAGCACCACCAGCTTTTTCATTGCCTGGTCGGCGGTGCCCTTCTGGCTTACGATCGGTTGGCTTTTGGCATATAGTCAGACACATCGCACACAGGGAGAGAATACGTAATGCTATTTCTGTTATCGCCATCCAAAACGCTGGATATGGAAGCAAAGGCGCCAACGCTTAACTTCACCCACCCTGCCTTGTTGGACGAAAGCAAAACACTCGTGCAACATGCGCGCAAGTTAAGCAAACAGGATCTGGCAGAATTGATGAGCATCAGCGAAAAGCTCGCCACCCTCAATTACGACCGATTCAAAGCCTTCTCTGCGCCCTTCACGACGGACAATGCCACGCCGGCCATTTTCGGCTTTCGCGGCGATGTATATGACGGGTTTGATGTAGAAAGCCTGGATGCTGACACCTTACGCTATGCGCAGGAGCATCTGCGTATTTTGTCTGGTTTGTATGGCGTGTTGCGCCCACTTGACCTGATGCAAGCCTACCGTTTGGAAATGGGCATTAAGCTAGCTAACCCGCGCGGCAAAAACCTCTATGAGTTCTGGGGTGAACGTATCACAGAGCAGCTCAATCACCAGCTTGCCTCCACAGGGGACGCATATGTCGCAAATCTTGCCTCCAATGAATATTTCAAAGCGGTGAAGCCCAAATCGCTGAACGCCAAACTTATTACGCCCGTGTTCAAAGAAAAGCGCGATGACGGCTATAAGGTGATTGCATTGATGGCCAAAAAGGCTCGGGGGCGCATGGCTGCCTGGGCGTTAAAGCACCAGATTGAGACACCTGATGCACTCTGCAACTTTGCAGAAGACAGTTACCATTATAATGATACGCTATCAGATGAGCATTCACTAGTATTCACGCGAGGCGATTGACGCATGTTCACTTTGTTGCAATTAGCATATCTTCCAGATGACGCCATTCAGGGGCATCACGATATATCGCTCATTGCATTGTCTTTCTTTATAGGCGCGCTTGCCGCCAGCGCAGCATTTTTTGTTGCCCGCCAACTCCCCAACTATCGCGGCTCGCGCAGATTTTTCCTGCTTCTGTTGGGCGCATGCAGCTTGGGCAGCGGCATCTGGGCGAGCCACTATTCTACCGTTTTTGGCTACACATTACCTTTCTCTGTCGAATACGACATCCTTACTGCACTCGTCTCGCTCTTATCTGCCATTCTCTTCGCCACTGCAGCCATTTACCTGATTGCGCACTCCCCCAATCGCTGGCGCATTAGCCTTGCCGCACTCATGCTGACGGCAAGCGTCGTGGTGTGCCATACGCTCAGTATTGATTCGATTATTGTGAATGCACGTCTTGAGCTGAATAATGTGCACATCATAAGTAGTGCTATTCTCTGTTACGCTCTTGTGTGGTGGTCGCTTTACATCGCCTTCCTGCGCCCCAACAGCGATTTCCGCCTTCACTTAATAGCGGCAGGCATTTTATCCGTGGCTGTTTTCATGCAACAAGTACTGGCAATGTACCAAAGCTATGCAGTGCCCCTTAGCGGCGGCATTGGCAATTACGGCAACGAAAACCTGCAAATCGCCCTATTCATTGGCATTCTAACCGCCACATTTTTGCTAGGCGCCCTGCAATTCTGGTTGCGGAAGTATGTAGAGGGCGACCGCAAAACCCAGAATGATGAATGGCGTAGCCCCAAATGGCACGTGCTTTATTATGTTCTCGCCGGCTTTACCATTATTTCATCCTGCACGAGCCTGTATCTTAATTTTCAACTTAACAACAGCCTGTCGCACTCCAACCAGACCAATCGCTACTGGAACGAGGTGAGCTATCACGTAAGCCAGCTGGAACAAAAATATCAGGAACTTAAAGATACGCTACCAGAAGCGCGGCGGGCGGAACTTTTGGACGAAACGAGTATGCACTTATTTAATATCTCCAATCGTTTACGTCTGGATGGCGAGCACAAACAGCTTGCCCCCCTATTTAGTCAGCTTATGCGCTACAGCACCGCACTTAAAGATGGGCCGCTCGACGCAGTACAAACACAAGATATGCGAGCACTCATTACGCGCTTTAATGAAACGATCTATCACCAGCAGCGGCGCGACTACAATCATTTCGCCCAATATAACGAGCTATATAAATTTGTTGAAATCATTATTGCTGCAGCCGTCGGCATCTTTATTCTGGCGATCACGCTCTACGGCCAGAAACTCGCCAAACAGGTGCGGCGCAATGAAAAAGCCATGGCCGATGCTGAGCGCAATGCGATCGAAGCCAATTTCGCCAAGAGTGAATTTCTGGCAACTATGAGTCACGAAATTCGTACTCCCATGAACGGGATTGTAGGCATGGCCGATCTGCTGGCTAACACGCCCCTTTCCGATAAGCAAAAAGCTTATCTCGACATTATTCAAAGCTCTAGCGAAACTATGTTGGAGCTGATTAATGATATTCTGGACTTCTCGAAGATCGAAGCGGGCGAGTTTCATCTCGAAATTATTCCATTTAATCTGCGCACTGTAGCAGAAGAGATTGCCAGCGTTATGGCTGTACGCTCTGAACAAAACAATGTAGAAATGCTGGTGCGCGTCGATCCTGATACGCCAGAATGGATGCTGGGTGACCCCACGCGCATACGACAGGTATTAATTAATCTGATAGGCAACGCAGTAAAATTCACCGACTCTGGCTACATTCTCACGCATATCACCCTATCCTATAAAGAAAACGACATCGCCCATATTCACTGCAAGGTAGAAGATACGGGCATTGGTATTCCGCGCGACAAACAAAACCATATTTTTGATCGCTTCACACAGGCAGATTCTTCATCCACCCGCAAATATGGCGGCACCGGCCTTGGTCTGGCCATCACCAAAAAACTGGTGACGATGATGCAGGGACAATTAGGTGTGCACAGCAATTTGGGCGAAGGCTCCACCTTCTGGTTCGAACTTTCTATGCCAATCACCGTGCCACCAAAAGACGCTTATGCACCTAAGCTCGCACCACTCAGAAACAAAACCATATTGATCCTTCATATTTTGGATTGATTGCTTAAATGCCTGAGGAGCCAAGGCATCACCGCTTACAAAGACACTATTGCCTATTATTACTTGCTTAAATAAAATCAATAATAAGAACAATAATAAACAAACTACTAATATATACTCTGTTGTTTTTTTCATTTTCTTAACAATATTTTAATAAAAAATAATATAAAATAAATTGGTAATAAAAAAATATGAAAAAATAAAACAAGAATAGATATA
>PBPD01000143.1 GCA_002725445.1 Rickettsiales bacterium | reverse complement strand
GCATGATGTATCTGGCGGGGCGCACAGGCGATGCGATCTATGCCTATGCCGTGTGAAGAGCGCAGAGCACAGGAGGCGCTGACAGGTGCGCCGTTGATTGCGCAGGAAACGCTGGAGGTGCGGCTGGCGCGCATGGAAGAAAAACACCGCCATATCGAACAATGGCTGCATAAAATCAGTGGGCAGCTGGAGGTGCTGGAAGTGCTGCGCCCATTGGCAGAGCGCCATAGCGAGCTGGCGGGTGAGGTGGCCACACAGGCGCGCGCGGTGCAGCGCCTGCAGGGCATGGTGCAGAATATGCGCTGGTTTGTGCTGGGTATGAGCGTGGCCGGGCTGGCGATGGGTGGGGCGGCGTTGGTGCCGCCTGCATTACTATTAAAACTTACAGGAGCGTGATTATGATTACATTATTGGGGGCGATTGTTGGGTTTCTCGGGTCGCTGGTGCCGGACGGCGTTAAGCTGCTGCGCGACTGGCAGGACCGCAAGCACGAGCTGGCGATATTGCAGCTGCAATTGCAACAACAGCAAGCAGGCTCGAATCAACGACTGGAAGCTATTCACACGCAGGCAGACATTGCAGAGACGGCCGCGCTTTACCAAACCTATCACAGTGGCATTGGCTGGGTGGATGCGCTTAATGGCACGGTGCGGCCTGTGTTGGCCTACGCCTTTTTTGTGCTGTATTTTGTGGTCAAGCTGTTGCAGTTCAGCCTGATGGATGCGAGCTGGCCACCTGCTATCAGCCTGCTATGGCAGGCGGAAGATCAGGCGATTTTTGCCGGTATCATTTCGTTTTATTTTGGCCAGCGCGCCATGAGCAAATTGCGTCAGCCCCAGCGGTGGGCGTGATGCGGGCGATAGGAGCGCAAGGGCTGGCGCTGATAAAACGGTTTGAAGGGTTTGAGCCGCAAATCTATCTCGATGCGGCGGGCATCGCCACCATTGGCTATGGGCATGTGGTGCGTGCGGGCGAGGTGTTTGCAGGCGGTATTGACCGTGCTGAAGCCGAGGCTTTGTTGCAGCAGGACGTGCAGATTGCGCAAGGCGAAGTGTTGCGGTTGGTGCGTGTGCCGCTGAGCCAGCCACAATATGACGCCTTGGTATGCTTTACCTATAATGTTGGCGGTGGCGCGTTGCAGCGCTCTACTTTGCGGCGGAAAGTGAACCGTGAAGCCCATGCCGATGTGCCTGCAGAATTCATGCGCTGGGTGTTTGCAGGGGGGCGGCGCTTGCGGGGGCTGGTGCGCCGTAGGCGTGCCGAAGCAGCCTTATATGACAGTGGAACAGGCGCGCAAACGTCATAAAAATGTCATGCAGTGAATTTGCCTTTTTTGCTACACTGAAGCCATGAGTGAAAAACCAACAGGCACAATCGGCAGCTGGGTTGACGGTACGCTTTCGCAAATGAAACGTGACGCCGGCGCGGTTAAACGCAGCTTCACCCACAATTTTGATGGTGTGGGGGAGTCGTTTCAATTCTGTCTGGACAACAAGAAACATGGCTTGCTGGCAGCCAAGGTGGCAGGGTGCGGTATTGGTGCTGTGTTGACAGGCCATGGCGTCTACAACCTTATTCAGGGTGCGGGCGAGAAAGTGCAGCATCCGGTGGATGATAATAAGCTGACACTGAATCATACGCGTATGTTTGTGGGCGGTTTTGAGCTGTTAGCGGGGGCTGGCCTGCTTTATATTAGCCTCACTAAACCTGCGGAAGTGATGAGAAGTTAGGTATATCAGTGGGTTACGTGGTTTCATAAAACTGTCACACACCTAGCGCCCAATAATTGTTAGATTTAAACTAACGAAGCATTTTTTGAATAATAAATTGGAGAGATCCACATGTCTGATAATGAAACCCCAAGTGATGGCCCAGAGCAAAACGGCTCTGACGCGCCTGAGCATATGACGGATGCGCCCGAGAGTGGCGCAGACAAGCCGAAAGCTGACAAAAAGCCGCATGTAAGTGCAGCGGAAAAGTCGGAAGCGGCGACCAAGCAATTTAAAGAAACCGCAGCGCAACACCTGACAGATGAAGAAGGTCTGGCAGCGTTGGAGCAGCTGGAACAGCATCACGGCGAAGCACAGGAAGCACAAGAAGCACTGGCGGCTGAGTTGGGCAAAGAAAAGCCAGACGCCCAAACGCTGAAAACATTACGTGAAAAGGCAAAAACTGCCACCGAGAAACTGCAAGGCACCGTGAAGGATGTTGCAGGCAAGGTGAATGGCGCGATTGGTAAACAGCTTGAAGAAGGCGGGTTGCCAGAAGAAGAGCAGAAAGCTCTGAAGGAAGCGCAAAAAGAAATGCAAGCCGCAGCAAAAAGCGGCTTCATGGAAAAATTTGGTTTCATGGAATCGATGCTGGGCGGTGTGCGTGAGAATATGGCAACCGAGGAAACGGCTCTCAAAGGCGTGAGTAAAACCATCGGTGAGAATTTCTCGCTGGCACGTAACGGAGCAGGTAAAGTGGCTATGCGCGGTGCCGTAACAGGCGTTGGCGCAGTAGCAACCTGGGATGCACTGACCCGTGGCAAAAACAGCGCCGGTGAAGACCGCAGCTGGGTGTCGCGTACCGTAGAAGGCGGTGCAGGTCTGGCAGCTGTTGCCGGAGGATTGGTAGCGGGAGCGCGCGGCGCACGTTTCTAATCCGAACTATATCAGACATGGTGAATGGGGTCGCTTTGGCGGCCCCATTTTTTTGTGCCCAATAAATGAAGCGTAGCCGTACGATTTTGGTGGATGGGTGTTTTATATGCCTGATAGATAAGAAAAAAACATGGCGGCCTTAAAGTGGTTTCTGTTATGTTGCGCTGCAAAAAATACAGGGTTTTTCAGCGGGTTGGCTTAGCCCCTTAAAGTTCTGACTTGGCGGGGTTTTTAGCTTTATGGTATATTTTTTGAAAAAAGGGGTTGCCTTTGTCACGTAATAGCGTTATACGGCACCTCGAATTGATAATGATTAGCAACGCCTAATCGAAAAATTATACAATAACGAATATAAAAAACGTCGGTAAGTTGGTAGCAAAAATACTCAGAGAATACTGAGATTTAGTAAAGCTAACCATATATAGTTAAAGAATAACTTCTGCGAGACATCTGGGATCGCTTACGCGGTATTAGAAGCAAGGAGAAGAACTATGGTTGGGATTGGTAGAGTAGTGGTTAAAAAAATTACAGTAGCAATGTTGCTGGCACTTAGCCTTAGCGCCTGTGTTACCAATGCGGGGATTAATAATAATCCATTCCGCAGCGGTGACATTTATTATCAGGGTGCGGGTATTGGTGTAGATGCAAACCGCACCGGTGCGATTCATCGTATCAGCGGTGGCGAGCTGCACTGGTAGCAGCATTTAGACAGCGCAAGCTGTTGAGTGTTTGGCGTTAAGTCGCCTCTTATTCAGGTAGTATATGTTTCTTGAAGCGCTCTGCGTTGGCACGGGTCAGGCTGACCTCCAGCGTCATATGCTCACGCGCTTCATCCAGCGTTTCGCTGCGCACTTTGCCGTGCGCGTGTAGCCACGCTAATGCACGTCCTTCGTGTGTGGGTACGGCAAACGCGTATTGCTGCATAAAATTATCTTCCAGTGCGTTGTCGATAGCCAGTAGCAGGCTGTCGCACCCTTCACCGGTGAGCGCGGAAATACGCACATGGTCGCTATGTTCCTGTTCGGAAAGGTTTTCGAGCAAGTCAGCCTTGTTATGCACTTCGATCATACGTTCTTCCAGCGGTGCATCGCCCAGTAATTCCTGCAAAATATCCAGCACGTCTTCTTTCTGCGCTTCGGTGTCAGGATCGGCGATGTCGCGTACATGCAGCAAAATATCGGCGCCGACGACTTCTTCTAACGTGGCGCGGAACGCGCTGACCAGTTGCGTTGGCAGGTCTGCAATGAAGCCTACCGTGTCTGACAGTAATACGCGGTTGCCCGATGGCAGCTCAAGCCCGCGAATGGTCGGGTCGAGTGTGGCGAATAGCTGGTCTTCGGCTTTGACATGGGCTTCCGTCAGGCGGTTAAACAATGTCGATTTGCCAGCATTGGTGTAGCCCACGAGCGCAATCGTCGGGTAGGGGGCTTCGCGCCGTGGCTTGCGGTGCAGCTCGCGCGTGCGTGTTACTTTGGTGAGCTGACGTTTCAGCTGGGTGATGCGTTCATTGATAAGGCGGCGATCCGTCTCGATCTGCGATTCGCCGGGGCCACCCATAAAGCCATAGCCACCGCGTTGGCGCTCAAGGTGTGTCCAGCTGCGCACCAGCCGGGTTTTCTGGTAGTTGAGGGAGGCCAGCTCCACCTGTAATTTACCTTCGCGGGTGCGGGCACGCTGGCCGAAAATTTCCAGAATCAGCGCGGTGCGGTCGATGACTTTACATTTCCAGGCTTTTTCCAGATTGCGCTGCTGTGAAGGGGTGAGATTGTCATTCACAATCACGAGGGCAATATGCTCGCGCGTGATGGCTTCGCGCAGTTCGTCCATTTTGCCGCTGCCAAACAGGGTGCTGTGGCGCACGTCATGCAGCTTGATTAACAGGGCAAGCTTGACCTCGAGGTCAATAGCTTCCGCCAGACCTACGGCCTCTTCCAGCTTGGCGCTGGGCGTGCGTATATCGCTCTCGCCTGCCACCCATTTATGGGGGTGAACAACGAGGCAAGCGCGGCCATCAGCCATTTAGTAAGGAATTACTCTGCGCTTGGTGCTTCAGCCGCAGCGTCGCCACCTGCATTGGTGTCGTCACCGCTATACAGGCTGATCGATTGCGAAGGCACAACCGTTGCAATGGCGTGTTTGTACACCAGCTGCATTTGTGGCGCGCGGCGCAGTACCACGCAGAAATTGTCAAAGCCGGTGATGTTGCCCTGCAGCTTAACGCCGCTGGTCAAGAATACGGTTACCGGTACTTTTTCTTTACGTAAGGTGTTGAGAAAGACGTCTTGAATATTCTGGCTTTTTTCGCCTGCCATGTTCCTAGCCTCTTATGTTTTTTTAGTCACGCTGTTTATTTTAAGTGTATTATAACTCTAACCACTAAGATAGTGATAACGAAAAAGCCGTGCGATGGCCAGCGAAAAATATCATTTTTATGCTTTTTTCATAGTCTTAACCCATTTTTTTTATGTATTTTAAATTGTTCGGGTTGTTAAGTTTATTAATAAAATATGTGAATTCGCGCGTTAATGTTAACATAATCTTAATACACATTAAGCCATAATGGGTATATATTAAGAATGTTAGAACGATACAGGGCGACACGAAAACGAACGAAATATACGATTTCTTCTGTGCGAGGAGAGCTTGGGGGTAGTCACTGACTACCCTTTTTTTTATGCGCTCTGTAGGTGCATTAACTTTTTATTTTTACCGTAATACGTCAATCGCGTTATCCACAGATTCCATTTTTCATATATTTGTAATATAGGCGCCTTGCGGTTTTGCGCTATAGTAGGGTATGGCTCAGGATAATGAAGAACCCATCCGTATCGACCCCGACACAGATTCGCAGGAACTGGATCCACGTGTGCGTGATGCGTTGCGCGCCATGATGCGCGATGGCGATGACTATACGCGCTATGGTAGCCCGCCGCAGGACAGAAACTGGCGTAACCCTGAGTTTGACCGATTCCAGCAGGCGCCAGAGCGGCCTGATACCAGCGCCGGCGGCATTGTGAATGCAATCCGCAGCGGCACGGTGGGCGACATGATTGGGCAAGAGTTGAGCGCCCGTCAATATGAAGAAATGCAGCGCCGCGCTGAGCAAAGCGAAAT
>PBPD01000142.1 GCA_002725445.1 Rickettsiales bacterium | reverse complement strand
GGTCCCCTTTTTCGGCTTTGGCGCGTTCTATGTCATCGGGTCTTTCGCGCTGGATCTGTTCGAACATACGCTCAAATTCTCCGCGTGCACGCCTCGCTTGCTCTTTCAAAAAGTCAAAAATTTCAGCCATCTTTGTTCCCCTTGCTGAACGTATCTATGGCAGGGAATATAATAAAAAAAACCTTAATACACGTGACAATATGATGACAAATGCCTATGCGTATGGCTGTAAGGGAGAGTAGATGACAGCTATTATTTTAAGCCACCCACAAATGGGCGAGAATATTGGTGCCGCAGCGCGTGCCATGCATAATTTTGGTTTGTCGGATTTGCGCATCGTGGCGCCGCGCGATGGCTGGCCTAACCCTAAAGCCCATGAAATGGCCGCGCATGCAGATCATATTATAGAGGCGGCTACGGTGTATGAACGGTTGGAGGATGCGCTGGCTGATTTGCAGTATGTGTGTGCCAGCACGGCGCGCCAACGCGAGCTTAGCCTGCCGCAGCTGAGCGCACGCGAGGCGGCTTCGCAATCTGTGCAAGGGCAGGTGGGCATTGTGTTTGGGCGTGAAAGCAGTGGCCTCAGCAACGAAGAAATAGCGCTATGTGATGCGGTGGTGAGTATTCCCGTGCATCCCGATAATCCCTCGCTGAATATTGCGCAGGCCGTAGTGGTACTGGCGTATGAATGGTTTGTAAGTGCAGGCGATGCGACAGCGGCGTCGTCATCTGGCGATGCGCCGCCGCTGGCGGATAAGGCCACGCTATATGGGTTGTTCGATCATCTGGAAGCGGAGTTGGATGCGGCAAATTTCTGGCGGGTGGCCGAGAAAAAACCAGCCATGTGGCGCAATATCCGTGCGATGCTGCAACGTAATGGCCTGAGCGAACAGGAAGTGCGCACATGGCGTGGCATTTTGCGTGCGATACGTAATAATCAAAAATAGCTGAATATCAGCGGCTTATTTTTCTTTGTCACAAAAGCTTCATTTGTGCTGGTGGTGCGCTTTGTCTATACTGATAGTGAGTAACTATAGCTATTAGGAGCGAACCATTCGCATTTTAGAACCGATAACCTGGGCAAAAGATTTTGTCGTTGGCACCGTGACCGGCATATTTGATGGGTTGGCGGGTGGCGCACGTGCCGGCGGTATGGTGGGCTTGCTGACCGGACTTGCCTTTGGTGTGTTCACCGTGGCCACAGGTGGCGCAGGCGGTCTGCTGGGCGTGCTGGGCGCTTCCCTTGCTGGAGGCGCAATGGGCGTAATGGTTGGTGCTGGGGTTGGCACAGTCGCAGGTGGCCTGACCGGAGGCATCAGCAATGTGATTGGTGAGCAGGAACACCCGCATCGTCAACCGGCACGTGGTTCAGCTGAGCGAGCGCGTGAATTTAATCTGGAACGCGATGTTGGATTTAATGAGATTATTACCGAGCGCGAAGAAGATGAACGCTTCGGCTATAATCAGCCTGCATTGAGCAACGACTCTGGCATGGGCCGCTAGAGCGCGGAAATGCCTTCCTTTTTGTCATAAACTGTCACAAAAGCTTCACACACAGCATTTGTCAGACTTGCTAGAATAACTTTACGTTAGAAAAGAATTTTTAGTGAGGACGCTTTATTTAAGCGACAATATTATGGCTAAACCAGTAATTCACGGACGCGAACATACAGCAGCATCTGCCGTTGGTACCACCGGATATGAAACAGTGAAAGGTGCCGGCAAAGGCATTGGCCGTGGCCTTTTATGGGGCGCGGGCATTGGCTTGTTGGCGGTGGCGATTCCTGCATTTGCATTTGGCGGTGGTTTTGCACTACTGGGCGCAATGGGAAGTGCTGTAGGCGCGGCAGTAACCGGTGGTGAATTGGCCGCAGGCACATTGAGCGCACTGGGCGCTGCAGAAGGTGCAGGCGCACTAAGCGCACTCGGTTCGGGTGTTGGCAGTTTGATTACCAGCGTGCTGGGTGCAGGCGCGATCGGTTTGATCGGCGCGATTCCCGGCGCATTGCTGGGTTCAGGTGCTGGGCTGGGCTTTGGTACCGTAGGCGGTGCCGCGCATGGTGTTGGCCGTGTAGGAAAAGAAAATCAATTGGCGCAACAAGGCAAAGCGACCGAGTATGCGCTGGGTATTCAGCAGCAACAATTGCAAAATGCAGTCTTGCATCGTTTGGCAACCGACCCGCAGTCGCGTGTGCCGGTACCCGTTGTGGTAGGCGGTGCGCAGCATGAAGGTATGGTGCAGGGCGGCCCATCGCGCCAGCGTCAGAATGCAATGCTGGAAGCATATAAAGATCACCGCGAAGATGTGTCGGCCGATGCATCGATGGTGGATCGTATTGAAGCTAAACAAAGCGCTTCGCATGCGCAGGCGGCACAGGAAAGCCGCGATGCTGCAGCCGAACAAGAAGCAACACGGTAATTAACAGGTAACACGGTAATATGTCAGTACGCGGACAGATAGAAGGCATCGGCAAAGCCATCGGCGGTATCGGCGAAGGGCTATGGGCGTCGGCAAAGGCCGTGCCAGAGATGCTATCGGGCGGTGCGAAAGCAGGCACGACAGCTGGACGTGTGGTGACGGCTCCGTTCCGCTGGGGACTGGAAGCCTCATTAGCGGTTATGCGTGCGCCGTTGGAAGTGGCCAAGTGGGGTACCAAAGGTATGCCGCAATTGGTGGCACTGGCCGGACTCGGCGCAGGTGCGTATTATGGTGGTAAAGCGTTGTTTGGAAAACGCGAAGCACCCGAAGTACCACTGAACGAACAAGGCTTTGCGAATCCACGCAGCATGATTGACGAAAACCCACAATTGAATGCTGCTTACGAGCAGCAATATAATCAGCATCCACAGCGTGTAAGTGCAGGCGGATATGATTATCCGGTAGGCCCAACCATTGGCAATACCCAGATTCAGGCGGGCGATGCCGCGCAGCATTTGGGCACGGGTGCGCCAGCACAACAGCAAGGCCTCAACGCCTAATCGCTATTTAGAATTATCCTATTCATTTCTCTGTGAAAAAATCTCCATTTCTCGTTGACATTTAACGGGGTAGTGCTATTTTCCCGCGCTTAGTTGGGTGCGTAGCACATTCTCCTATCCCCGATGATTAGAGTAATAACTGTGAGAATGACCTGTGCTTTCGGGCATAGAATGACAGTGCAGAAGCAAAGAAAGGTTAAGCAATGTCTAAACGAGTTAGTTCAAAATATAAAATTAGCCGCCGTCTGGGTGAAAGCCTGTGGGGTCGCGGTAAAGATCCGGTTAATCGTCGCAGTTATGGTCCAGGCCAGCATGGTGCAGGCCGTCGTAAGAAACTGTCCGACTTTGGTATTCAGCTGCGCGAGAAGCAAAAGCTGAAAGGTTATTATGGTAACCTGACCGAGAAGCAATTCCGTAAAATCTATGGCGAAGCGATCCGCATTAAAGGTGACACCTCCGAGAATCTGGTGGGTCTGCTGGAGCGCCGTCTGGATGCTGTGGTTTATCGTATGTGTGTGGTGCCAACCGTATATGCGGCACGCCAGTTCATCAACCACGGCCACGTAAAAGTGAACGGTAAAAAAGTAAACATTCCATCCTACCGCCTGAATGAAGGTGACGTAGTCGAAGTGAAAGAAAAATCGCGTCAGATCCCTATGGTTCTGGAAGCGCTGCAACAGCCTGAGCGTGACATTCCAGACTATATTGAGATGGATATCAAGAATTTCAAAGCCACCTATTTGCGTGTTCCTAAACTGATGGATATTCCGTATCCAGTGAAAATGGAACCAAATCTGGTGATCGAGTATTACTCGCGTTAATTTCAAATTCTTTTGCTTGTCATTCGTCATGGGCTGCGTTTTTATGCAGCCCTTTTTTTTGGCGATTTTTTTGGGCAAAAAAAATGCTTCACCCGGGGGAGGCCGGGTGAAGCATTATCCATTACCATAAGGGAGTGGTAGTTTTTGCGCTTGTCTTCGCCATGAGGGATTACGTTTGCGTAAAGCCCCTTTTTTTATGCTACACTATCTAACAGATGAAAGTGGGTATGACATGTCACGTGATTCGCTGACTGATGATGATATTGAAACCATCCTGCGTGATCTGGATGAAGAGTTGCAGCAGCTGATGGATGCTGTCTTGGCAGGAGATCAGGATGTGGATTTGGATTTGGCGGCACTGGTAGAAGGTGCGCCGCAGCAGGTGCGTATTGCCATTGTCGAAAAATTGCGCGCGATGGTGAAGGAACAGAACGAAGAAAAAGCCCGCGAGCTGGATGTGCTGCTGGAGCAGGAAAAAGAGCGCGCCAAGGAGCAGGAAAAAGGTCTGATGCAACGCTGGCTGGCGCATATGCTGAGCCAGGAAACGTTGCGTAAATTGCGTGAATCCTTTTTAGCGCGCCCTGACATGGCGCGACAGGTGGAGGATATTGGGCAGGATCTGGCCAAAAAAGGCGTGTTGCAAAATATGGATATTACCAGCCGCAACGATTTAGGTGAGCTGTCTGCTACCGTCAATAAAGGCAAAGAAAAAGGTGGTGGGCGCGAGCGCTAGATTTACGCGGCCTGGTCTTTCAGCGGCACACCTTTTTGCTGCAACAATTCGCGCAGCTCACCGGCCTCGTACATTTCTTTAATAATGTCGCAACCGCCGATAAATTCACCCTTCACATAGAGCTGGGGAATGGTTGGCCAATCGGTAAAATCTTTAATGCCCTGACGCAATTCCATATCGAGCAACACATTCACATCCTTGTATTCCTCTACGCCCAAACGTTCCAGCACCGCAACCACGGTGGCAGAGAAGCCGCATTGAGGCAGCTTGCGTGTGCCTTTCATAAACAGCACAACATCGTTGGAAGTAACATCATCGCGAATACGGTCGAATACGGGATTGTCAGTCATATCAGTTCCTTTGTTTGTCTGCTTTATATAGGCATTAGCGCCTGCAAATGCAAGGCCAGCCGCATTTAGGCCGCCTTGGTTTTTACCGCCAGTGCGTGCAGGGTGGTGCCCATATCTTGTCCGAGTGCGGCGTAGACAGCTTTGTGTTGTTGCACGCGTGACATGTCTTTGAATGAGGCGGATACGACTTCCACTTCCCAATGGTCGTTGTCGCCTGCCAGATCCACCAGTGTGACGGTAGCGTCGGGGAATGCAGATTGGATACGCTGGGTTATTTCGTCGGCGCTCATTGGCATGGTAGAACTCCTCTAGCTTTGTGAAACGCGGGCCTGCAGCTCTGCCGTAGACGGCCAGCGTGGGCTGTCGGCGCTGCGCAACATCAGAAAATGCTGCATGTGCAGGCTAAAGAACAATTCGCGCAGTTGTGTGCGCACGGTATCTGGCTCGGCCTTATGTTCCGCGCAGACATGTTGGATAATCTCGGCAAGGCTGCGTTCGCCATCGATTGCTTGCAGCAGCGCGGTGGTGTAGCTGCGTTTAGCAAGCGTGACCTGCACCCCGATCTGGCCTTGTGCGGTCAGTGACAAGGCGGTGCCTTCGTCTTTGCCTTCAAATGCCTGAATGATCTGTTCGCCCATATTGCTGCCCACCTTCTGGCTGGCCCATATAGGGATCAGATGTTCGTTTGTGCTTTGCGCAGGGGTTTTGGCTTTTTTGGAGGCGTAGAAAATATGCAGCGGAATGTGGCAGCCCGCTTTTTCGGCAATGGCATAGCGTTCTTGCTTGCTCATGTTCTTCATAGCCTCTGCCTGCGATGGCACAAAGGCCTCGGGCGCATAGAGTACTGCGGCGTTGGATTGCAGACCAATAAAGTCGATCATCTCCATCTGTGCATCACCCAGCAATGCATAGATATCTTCCACACTGTAGCCGCGATCCTGCGAGTGCAGGAACAGATCATACAGACCCGCATCGCCGTAATAATTGATTTCGTTGGTCACGCTTTGACGCATACCCTGCAGCCAATTGGTGGCGGGCAGGTCCTGCAAAATACTGCGGCATATTGCAATACGCTGCGCATCGCTATCGTCTTCGGCGCTTACAAGGCGCATAGCATGTTGCATGTTATAGACTGGCATGCGGCCAACGGTGCTGTAGAGCAGCAGGGCGATCACGCCGTCATCGGTGAGGGCTGCTTTTAATTGTTGCAGGCCTGCCAGCGGATCTTCCAGATGGTGCAACACGCCAGAACAATTGATATAGTCGAACTGGCCGAGTTCCATGCTATCCAGTTCCAAAAGCGAGCCATGGACGGATTGCACATTGCTTAGCCCACGCGCCTTTAGTCGCGCTTTGGAGATTTCCTGACTGGTTTGCGAGAAATCAAGCGCGACGATTTCAGTATCATAGTCGCGCAGTTGCTCTGCCAGATAAATGGTCGAATCACCTGTGCCTTCACCCGCGATCAGGATGCGTTTGCCCGTCGGATCAAATGCCCCGCCAAAGCCATAATGGCTGATGGTATCGAGTGCATCCATCGCGGTGGTAAGCAGGCGCTTGTCTTCCTGTTCGGCCTTGCGTGGCGGATAGGGGTAGGACTCGTATTGCGCTTTTACTTTCGGTGCGGTCGAAGTGCTCATGCGGCGTCCTCCTCATCGGATTGGGTGGCGTTAGTGCCACGGTCGAGAATCTCGCGCAGGCTAGGGAAGGGCGGCACGTGTGCTGCGCGCAAAAAGATGTAGTGGAAACGGTGCATTTGCAGCAGCAAATTTTGCAGATCGTCTGCCAGTTCTTTACGTATTGCCTGCGTGTCTTGTAGTGCATTGTCGGCGATCACATGGTCGATGATGGCTTGCATGCTGCGTTGGCCATCAATGGCGCCACAAAGCTCGGCAGTATAGCGGCGTTTGGTGATCAGCAGCGTCTGGCCTTTGCGCACCTCAATGCGCAAATTGCTGTCTTGCGGTGTGCCGCGCAGCTGGTCGGCAATCTGCTCGCTGTAATTACCGTCCGCATAACCGATATGCCATGCGGGAATATTGCTATGATCGGTAACAGAAGCAGGCGTGCGCGTTTGCTTTGACACATAGAAGATATGGCGTGTGACCGTGCAGGCCAGCGCCTCACCAATGGCATAGCGTTGTGCTTTGTCCATCTCGCCTATGCGCTGCAATAATGCCTGATCTTTCAGATAGAGAATAGGCTCATAAATGGTGGAAGCATGCGCTTCACTGGCTATAAAGTCCACCAGTTGCAGGTTTGCGTCTTCGACAAATGCATACACTTCAGGGATGGTATAGGCGCGATCCTGTGCATGCAAAAACAGATCATACACAGCAGCATCGCCATTCGTCTGAATCTCGGCAGCGTACGCTTGCATATGTTGTGCGACCCAATTGCTCTTGGGCATTTGCTGTAATATCGCACGGCAGGCTTCCACCTTCTTCTGTGGTGCCATGTCATCGGTGATAAAATGACGCATCAATGCCTGCATATTATAGATGGCTTTGCGCGCGATTTCGCCGTAAAGCATAAGGCCCATTGCGCCGTCATCTTTCAACACGCTGGCAAGTGCTTGCAGCCCGGCTTGTGGGTCGGGCAGGTGATGCAACACGCCTGTGCAGCTAATATAGTCGAACATGCCAAGGTCCATCTCGGCCACATCCAACAGCGAACCATGCAGGTGCTGAATGTTGGTTTGCTGACGCGCTTCGGAACGTGCGCGCGCGATGGACTGGCTGGCCTCGGAAATGTCGAGCGCGATAATTTCGGCATTGGTGCCGCGCAGTTGCTCTGCCAGAAAAATTGACGCATCGCCCGTGCCTTCACCAGCTATCAGAATGCGTGCTTCATTAAAGTCGCGCTTGCCTTCGAACGCATAGTGGTTCAGCAGATCAAGCTGATCGCTGGAGGTGAAGATGAGCTGTTTATGCTCATCGTTAGGATCGCGCATCGGGTAGGGGTAGGCTTCGTATTGCGCGCGTACTTCTTGCTTATAATTTTCCTGCGTCATAACGTC
>PBPD01000141.1 GCA_002725445.1 Rickettsiales bacterium | reverse complement strand
CAGCGGCGGCAACGCCACCAACTCCGCCTCGTCGTAATAATCCTTCACCGCCTGATAAATCGCCTCAGGCGCACGTGCATCGGCTTTTAGTGAGCGTTTCATAATCGCACTATAGCTCGTGCCGGTATATTCCACATAGGCATCAATCTCGCCTTTCAGCAGCGATTCGTGCAAAATCAATGTGCCCTGCAGGCCCGGTTTGCGATCCACCTGATAGGGGGTGTTGGCCTCGATGGTTTGCGCCAGTATTTCCGCGAGCAAGCGCGATTCGGTAAAGTTCTTCGAGCTGATCGTGATGACATCGCTGCGGGCAGCCGTTTCAAACCGTGGCGCAAACATAATGGCGCTGCCCGCCACAAACACACCCAACGGCAACAGCACCGCCAGCGTTTTCAGCCAGCGCGGCGCACCGCTCGGCTTACCCTTATGCCAGAATGCCCGTTGCAGCCCGGCAATCAACGCATCCAGCACCAGCGCCAACAAGGCCGCCGGAATCGCCCCCAGCAAAATCAAATCGGTTTCGGATTTCGACAGGCCACGGCTGATAAATTGCCCCAGCGCACCCCCGCCAATAAAGGTCGCGATGGTCGCAATGCCAACGCAAAAATTCATCGCCACACGGATGCCCGAAATAATATGCGGACTGGCCAGCGGCAGACGCACCATGCGCAATTGCTGCCCCGGTGTCAGCCCCAATCCTCGCGCCGCTTCCACAAGCGCAGGCGATATGCTTTCCAACCCGCTCAGCGTGCCGCGCACAATCGGCAACAAGGCATATAGCACCAGCGATATCAGCACCGGCCACACCCCAATCTGGCCAATCAGCACAAACAACAGCGCCAGCATCGCCAGCGACGGAATCGTCTGCATAATATTGGCAAAGGCGATAATAGCGCCCTTGCTGCGCGGGTAGAAAAAGGCGCACACACCCAGACTCACCCCCACCATGCTCGCGCATAACACGGCGGCGAAAGTGTAAAAAATATGCTCGGCCGTGCGCAGCAGCAATTCATCCTGATAAGTGGTTATGAGGGCAAATACATCGTTCATTCAGCGCCCTCCATCACGGCCGCAGCACTGGCATGTGCCTCGCGCACGGGCTTGGCAATCAGCTCGCGCACATAGTCAGTCGCTGGCTGGTTCACAATATCTTCCGCACTGCCCAACTGCTCGATGCGCCCCTTATGCATCACCGCGATGCGGTCGCCAATCGCCATCGCCTCAAACACATCATGCGTCACAAACACAATCGTTACGCCAAGTGTGTTGGCAATGTGGCGCACTTCGGCCTGCAACTGCCTGCGGGTGATCGAATCCAGTGCCGAAAACGGCTCGTCCATCAGCATATAGCGTGGCTTGTTGGCAAGCGCACGGGCTACTCCCACACGCTGCTGCTGCCCGCCCGACAATGCGTCAGGGTAGCGCGTGCGATAGACAGATGGCGGCAGCTCCATCAGCTGCAACAATTCGTCTACCCGCGCGTCAATCCATGCGGTATCGCGCCCTTCCAGCTTGGGGATCAGCCCGACATTCTCTGCCACCGTTTTATGGGGGAACAAGCCCGGCTGCTGAAATACAAAACCAAGCCGTCGGCGATGCTTTTCCAATGGCAGGGCGTCAATCGGCTCGCCGTCCAGCGTAATACTGCCTGCATCGGGCACTTCCAGCCGCGCAATCATTTTCAGCAAGGTGGTTTTGCCGCAGCCCGATGGCCCCAGCAACACCGTGGTCTGGCCTTCTGCCACATGCAGCGACAAATCGTCCACCACCACACCTGCGCCTGCAAATGCTTTGGTAATATGCTCCAGTTCGATCACTCAGGCCGCACCCTATTCGTTCGCGCACCACCATAAGTGCTATGCGCGCAGGCTGCAAGTCTCCCGCTACGCTGGGGGGGGTATAGAATAGAATGAATGAGAAAATACGTGGCGGCTTAGCCGATTTGCACGCCGTTATTCGGTTGTACGCCCGGCACATAATCCGGTGCGTATGGCACGCCATAATTTTGGCTATCGCCTTGCACACCCTGGGCTGAAAGGTCGATATTGGCTTCGGCCACCAATGCGGCCATAGGGTCTTGCGCGGCGGGCTGTGGTTCAGTTTGTGCGTGCGCCTGTTGTTGCTGTTGCTGCAACGTGTCGTGAATCATCTCTCCCAGCTGGCTGGGGCTATAGCGCGGCAGCGAGCTATCCAGATCAAATCCGATCGCGGTCATCACCATACCGTTTTCGCGCAACTCATGGGCGTTGGCATAGTTAAATCCCTCTGCACGGTTATCCACCTCCAGATCGTGCCCACTATGGTCGTAGCCTGCAAAACGTCCCACTTTCCACACGCGGTTTGCGGCATTAATGCCGTGCTCAATGCGGTGAATGCCGGTTGCATCATTATTATTGCCCATGCCAATCAGGCTTTCGGCACGTTCACTGAATGCACGGTCGCCTGACTGCGGCGAATCCATTTTGAATAAGCTCTGCGTCACACCTGCATTGCGGTCTACCTCGCCCTCGCGCTGAATACGGTGCTCTACCTCTACCGCGGCAATTTCCATCAATGCGCCCCCGCGTGAGCCACCACCCATCAGCTTATGATAGGCATGGTCGGGATATTGCTCGGCAATGCGCGCTTCAAATGCCACCATCTCGTCTATCAGTGTATTCCCGCGAGCATTCGGCTCGTGCAGTTCGTCAAAATAGCCCGGATGCACCGTGCCGCCTGCGGGGTGATCCTCACGACCACGGAACACGTCAAAACTGGCACGCCAATCGCCCAGCTCGTCCGAGCCGTTAAACATCTGCACCATGGTTTGCGTGTCGGGGTTATAGGCCATATAGCCTTCAATGCCGCCGCCATGGTCGAAGGTTTGAATCTCGGTAAAGCCCGCCGTGCTCATAACACGCTCGATCTCGGCTGGGGGCATGCCCGTTATCTGGCTAAAGTCATACGCCATGCCCGCCACCATATACGGGTTGCGCTCTTCCATATTATCCAGCAGTGACTGGCCTTGTAATTCAGGGTAATCCGCCGCCGCACGATAAATATCCAGCTCGGCCTGTTCAAATTTGTCCAGCCTGTCTGCGCCTTCGCCGTTGCCTAGCAAGGCGGAGATGCGTGGATATGCGGATGCGAAATTTAATGTCATATATTCGTCCTCATCTACCAGACTACTAACGAATGGTTAATTATTAGTAAAATTGTAGCTATCCAGCGCCGCGACAGGCCAATTGTCACGCAATCGTCATAAAACAGGCACTTATGTAGCGTATGTGACTAAAAAGACCCCGGCGGCATACCCTGCTGCACCTGTTTGAGTGCAGCATCCAGCTGTTCTTCAAACATATGATTCGCGCCATGCTCTTCTTCCATGCGGCGCTTCACCTCATCGGGCGGTTCTTTGCCCGGCCCATGCACCAAAATCACGCCAAAATCGGCCAGATCATAATGGCCTTTGGCCTCGGCTTCTTTGAATGCCTGATATTTGCTGGGCGGAATGCTCGCATAGGCATAATGCGCCTGCCCGTCTTCCAGCTCGCCCTGCACCAGCACCAGAATATGCATCTGGGTGTCCAACTGCTCCAGCATCTGTTCCAGCGATGCATCCTGTGGCGGGGGTTGAGTCATGTTGTCAGTGTACGCGCGGGTGCGTGCAGCTGCAAGCCTCAATGCTGCAAATGGCTATGTGTGGGTTGTTGCACACGCTCTTGTGTGTGTTCTATATCGCGCACGTGGGTGTCAGGTTGGGTGTCGGGTTCGGCACGCTCCCCCTCGCCTTTATGCTGCGGTGCATATTCATGTTTTTTCACAAACACGCCCTGAATCACCGCGGCGGTGGCCAGCAATGCACCTGCCACTATGTAGCCGGGCATCATTTCCAACAAACCACCCACCACCATCGCCGCCGCCATAGCGAATTGCAGTGTGGATGCAACGGCCACAGGGTTGTCTTTCACCCACTCGATCAGGCCACCGCCAGCACCCACCGCTTTGCTCTCAGACGAGCCAAAACGCAGGCTTTGCTCCGACTCCTTCGTAATTTCGGTGTGCAAACTGTCTCCGGTGAGCTCGCGCAAATGCGAATGCGGCTTATGGCTGCGCCCCAGCAATAGCGGCAAATGCGCCGCCACGCCCAACACCCCATGAATAACAGGCGTAAAACCCGTATGGCTATGATTATGCCCCATCATATCACCCGGTGCGTGGGCGCCATGATCGTGGGTTTCAAACATGGCTTGCGCCCATTCCGGTGCAAATCCGTTCGGGTCGTGCGGGTTAGCAACCGCTTCTTCGGCCAGTTCCACCGCACCGGAGGCATCGCCTGCCATAAAACGCTCCACCCCATACCATATGTGCGAAACCTCCCCCATTATATCCAACGCGGCACTCGCCTGCAGCGGGTATTTATGCGGCTGCACCATTTTGCCAAGCGCGTTTGGCTCCTGACCATCTTCCTCGGCTGCATGTTTTTGCACATCGCCTTTCTTGCCAAACAACAGCAAGACCGCTTCCGAGCCAAGCACCAGCGCTGAGTGCATAAACAACGGGGCCGCTGCTGCCGCTGCGGCGGCTGCCGCTGCCATACCGCCCGTGCCTAGCGCCAGCACAACGCCTGTGAGTGGCAGCGAAATAATAGACGCCGCACGCAAACCGCCCACCACCTGCGCGGCATGCTCCTCCATCCATTCGGCGAAGGGGCCACCAAAATGCAGGCGTAGGCTTTCGCTGTGCGCAAAGCGCAACGAATATTCGCGTTCTTCATCTACAATGGTTGCTACCACGTTTTAGCCATTTCCAGACATAGTTTTCCACCCTCCAGTATAGCCTGAAGCGCAAAAAATTATGTTACAGTTTTACGAAGAAATGACAGGCTGAGCCTGCGATTGAAAGGAGTCGCTAGCCGAGTGATGGTTGCGCATCATCCATGCCACGATCACGCTCGGCCTGCAGGCGCGCTACATGGCTGTGCCCGTCCTGTCCGCGGCGCATATGGCCACGCGCGGCCAACCGTTCCACATGGGTTTTAGGCCGTTCTTCCGCCTGCTCTGGCTGCAGGTTTTCCTCACGGCGCACAAACATGCTGTAGGTAACAGACGAGCCGATATACAGCATCGCCGCCGCGGCATAGACCCAGTTTTGCGATACAACAGCGGCAGCAAGCATCGTCACCGACGTCATCACCCCCATCATGCCCGAGACTTTTTCCGGATTATTCTCAATCGCGTGAAACAGCCCCTTCACAGGCCCTTCTGCGCCCACTTGTTTGCTGCGCGACTGGCCAAAACGCAAGCTATCCTGCTCGGCCTTGCGCTGCTCCCACTGCGCGCGCTCTTCACGCTCATATTTGTCATCGGCAAAAATCTCATTGGCGCGCGATCCAATCATCAACACACCCAGCACCGTATTAATCACGGGCAAGGCCAATGCGCCTGTGCCGCCCGATGCGATCAGCCCGCCAACCCCCATCGCCAGAAACACCGCGCCCGACAACATACTCAGCGCGGCCGTCGTTTCCACCGGATGCTCGCCCGGATGCAACACCTTCGCGGCATCCTCTTTCATTTTTTCATGCAATGGTTTGGGCGCATGCGGGTGCTGCATGTTCCACACATGCTCACGGGCTTCGCGCTCCTCGGCGGCAATGCGGCTGTCTTTTGTCATGCCCGAGAACACAAGCGGCAGGCGCGAGCCCACCATCAGGAACACCGCAGGGGCAAATAACCACCCCACCGGATTACTCACCGCCGCAGCCGTGCCGGCGGCTGCCCCCACCCCGCCAAGGGTCGAAAGCAAACTCAGCCCATCGCCTGCGACATTGCCCACACCCACTAACTCCTTGGCGTGCTGCTGCACACCTGTGATGTGGCTGTGGCTATGCGCAAAGCGTAAGCCTGTGTGTTCTGTGCCGGTTGATGGCATAAATCGATTCATACTCTAGTATTACACGTGTACTACCAGTTTAGCAGCCTTGGCCGCGAGTAATGTGACAATTACGCGAAATTAGGCTTATGCATCATAGAGATGCGAATGATTAGCCGAGTGATGGTTGGGCATCGCCCATGCCATGATCACGCTCGGCCTGCAGGCGTGCTACATGGCTGTGCCCGTCCTGTCCGCGGCGCACATGGCCACGTTTAGCCAAACGCTCCACATGGGTCAGCGCCGGGTCGGTGCTTTCATGTTGCCCGGGTTTTTGTTGCTGGCTGGATTCTTCACGGCTTACAAACGCCGTGTACGTGGTGGCCGATGCCAGATAAATCGCCGATGCCGCCGCATATACCCAGTTACCTGTCAGCACACCGATACCGATCATCATCGCCGAACCGACCATCGCCACCGCGCCCGACACACGT
>PBPD01000140.1 GCA_002725445.1 Rickettsiales bacterium | reverse complement strand
GGCAATTTGTTGATTATCTTCCATCGCTTTCACGGTGTCGGCTTCGGCGAAATAATTGCCTTCGTGATGCGCGATCGGGACGTTGATTACCTGCTTATTGGTGTAATTGCGGGTGAAGGCGCTGTCGGTATTATCCACGCGCAACAGCACTTCCTGACAATTGAATTTCAGGTGGTTGTTTTGCATGAGGGTGCCGGGCAGCAATTTGCATTCGGTCAGAATCTGAAAACCATTGCATACGCCCAGTACCAAACCGCCTTTGTTGGCGAATGCTACGACTTCTTTCATGATGGGCGAGTGCGCGGCCATCGCGCCTGCGCGCAAATAATCGCCATATGAGAAGCCGCCCGGTACGGCAATCACATCCAGCCCGTCGGGCAGGGTGCTATCGCCATGCCACACTTTGTGTGGGTGCAGGTCGTTGGCTTCCATGACGGTGTAGATGTCGCGGTCGCAATTGGAGCCGGGAAAAATAATAACCGCTGATTTCATGGGCTAGTCCACCAGTTCAAACTGATAATTCTCGATAACGGTGTTCGCCAGCAGCTTTTCGCACATGGACTTCACCGTTTCTTCGGCTTTGTCGCGTGGTGCATCGGCCAGATCCAGCTCGATATATTTGCCCTGACGCACATTGTCTACGCCTTCAAATCCCAGATGATCCAGAGCATTAGCAATGGCCTGGCCTTGTGGGTCGAGTACACCGTTTTTCAGTGTGATATGCACTTTCGCCTTCATGGTTATTTGCGTCCTGTCGGTTTTTTCTTTGCAGTGGTTTTCTTCGCCGCAGGTTTTTTAGCGGGAGTTTTTTGCTAGTCGAGCGTTTATTTTTGTCGCTATCTACCACTTTCAGCACGGCGGCTTCGGTGTTGATACCCAAACGCTTGGCCACTTCGCGGTAATATTCGGCGACATCGCCCAGATCGCGGCGGAAGCGGTCTTTGTCCATTTTCTCGCCGGTTTCAATATCCCACAGGCGGCAGGTGTCGGGGCTGATTTCGTCGGCGAGGACCACCTGGAAGGTTTCGCCGTCAAACACGCGGCCAAATTCCAGTTTCATATCAACCAGTTTGATGCCGGCGCCAAGGAACATGCCGCTTAGGAAGTCGTTGATGCGCACAGCATAGTGGCGGATTTCTTCCACTTCAATCGGGTCGGCCAGATCAAATGCATAGATATGGTCTTCGGCGATGAATGGGTCGCCCAGCTCGTCCTGCTTCAGGCAGAATTCGATTAGCGGCATGCCCAGCGGCTCGCCTTCAATGGCGCCAAAGCGCTCGGCAAAACTGCCAGCGGCATAATTGCGCACGATGATTTCCAACGGAATAATCTCCACCGCGTGCACCAATTGCTCGCGCATATTCACGCCGCGGATGAAATGGTTTGGCACGCCAATCTCGCTCAGGCGCGAGTAAATATATTCGGTGATGCGATTATTGATGACGCCCTTGCCGCTGATGGATGCTTTTTTCTTGTTATTAAAAGCAGTTGCGTCGTCTTTGAAATGTTGAATCAGAGTGCCGGGTTCGGGGCCTTCAAACAGTTTTTTAGCCTTACCCTCGTAAATAGGTTCTTTCGCCATAGCGGTTGCGTTTCCTGTGATATTGGGTTACGAGCTACACCATACAGTAAACAACGCTTTCGTCAATCACAGGAGAGAGAAATGAGCAGTTTTGATGAACGGGAAAAAGCTTTTGAAAATAAATATGCGCGCGATGAAGAGCTCCAGTTTAAAGTGATTGCTCGTCGCAATAAGCTTTTGGGCTTGTGGGCGGCAGAGCAGTTGGGCAAAGACGATGCCGATGCAGAGGCGTATGCAAAAGAAGTTGTGGTGGCTGATTTTGATGAGCCGGGCGACGATGATGTGAAGCGCAAAGTGCTGGCTGATTTGCAAGCAGCAGGTATCGAAATTTCGGGTGAGGAAGTGCGCGCCGAGATGAATCGCTTGCTGGCCGTGGCTAAACAGCAATTGATGGATGCTGTGTAAGGGGTTCTGTTACCCCGATCACACGGACAAGCCGATATGTATGTTTTCAACGCCTGCGCATAATGTTTGCGTGGGCGTTGTTGTATTTAAGCAACGAACTATGCGCGATTGCAATTCCTTGTGGATAAGTACACAAAATATGGTTGTCATGGCGAAATCGTAACTATATATAGTGGTTTCAACGCAACCAACAACGACACGGGCCCATCTAACCCATGCACGCTAGACAGCAAGATTTCAATCTATACAATAGCATCAGCCATGCAGTGGCTGGCTATCTAGGTAAGATGAAAAGGACGCGTAGCGTGGTGCGTGAACAAACAGGCACATTTGCCCGTGCTGAACAAATAGCAAAAGCGGAAACCGATTCGGACACCGCACGCGATGTAGCGTTTACCTTTGCGGTGATTGCGCTGGCAGCGAAATTGATTAAATCCGATGATAATGTGAGCACGCAAGAATATCGCGCGTTTCGCGATGTGTTCCCCATGCGCTCCAAAGAAGAAACCAAGATTCGTTCGCTGTTTTTGATGGCTATGAACGAGCTCTCCTCCGCACATCAATATGCCCGCCAGATCGTGTCGCTCTATCCTGAGCGTAAAAGTTTGTACCGCGAGGTGTTGAATCGCCTGTTTCAGGTGGCCACCGCCGATGCCGCACTGAACACACAAGAATATAATTATCTGGAAGAGCTGAGCCGCATTTTCGGATTGAAGCGCGCTGAGTGGAAACAGCTGGTGGGGCGTTATACCGTGCCTAGCAGCAGCAACCCCTATCAGGTGCTGGGCGTAAAGAAAAATGCAAGTGAGCGCGAGCTGCGTAATGCGCACCGCCGCTTGGTACGTGAATTCCATCCCGACCGTTATCAGGCCGCAGGCGCGAGCAAAGAGACGGTAGCATTGTTTGGCCAGAAGGTGGCCGCAGTGAACGCAGCGTATGATGCGATTGTAAAATCGCGCATGAATGCGGGGGCTAGATAAGGCAAAGGCGCCAGCGCACTCTCTACAGAAGAGGATTTAGCGCGACGCCTGCCGATGAAATAATCGGTCTCTTTGCGGACCGATAACCAGTTGCTTGCCGAGCGACTTGTGGGCTTGAGGTTTTCCTTGAGCCCTCTTTTTTCTCGGACGCGCAGAATATCAAATTCTGTGGACAAAGACCAGAGGTTTTTGAAAAGAACGAAAAAGCGGGGTGTTTGCTGTCAGGTGCGCCTCGCTTTTTTATTAGGATTTCTGCGCTTTTCTTACTGTATAAGCAATTATACATTTTGCTTGTGCTTTTCGCTTTCGGCCTATACATCGAAGGGTATGAAACCGATACATATAGTTCTGGCGATTCTGGTGGCGCTGTGTTGGGGCGGAAATTTTTCGGCCTCCAAATTCGCCGTACTGCATTTCCCGCCCTTTATGACTACCTTTATTCGTTATGCCTTGGTGGCGCTGCTTTTATTACCATTTACGTCCAAGCCTGAGCGGGGGTGGGGGCAGTTATGGTTGCTGGCAAACCTTACCGTGGTGATGCATTTCGGGCTGGTGTTTGTCGCTATTCACATGGGGCTTGATGTGTCGAGCACCGTCGTAGCGGTGCAGCTGGGTGCACCGTTTACCTGTATACTCGGCGCAGTGTTTTTGAAGGATCGTTTGGGCGCGTGGCGTATCACCGGCATGGCGATTGCGTTTGTGGGTGCGATGGTGGTGGCGGGCACACCGCGCGTGGAGGCGCATTTATTTGCGTTCGGGCTGGCCTGTCTGGGGGCGCTCGCCTGGGCGATCACCAACATCTATATGAAGCGTATGGGCGAGGTGCGGATCCTGCCATTGCTGGCATGGACAGGGCTGCTGTCGCTGCCGCAGGTGGCGGTTATTATGTGGATATTCGAGGGCAATCCGCTGGACTATGTGCCAACCGCGCCGTGGACGGCATGGGTGGGGATAGGCTATAGTGCGGTGTTTTCGACCATTGTGGGCTATGGCTGTTGGTATTTATTACTGCGCACCTACAATGTGAGTCAGGTGGCGCCGTTTTCGCTGTTGGTGCCCGTGGTGGGGCTGCTTGGGGGCGTGTATTTCTTCCATGAGCCGCTGACCAACCAGATGCTTGCTGGTGGCGTGCTGACGCTGATTGGCGTGGCGATCATTAACATGCGCCGGCCGAAATTGGCGGCAACCATCGACAAGCTATAATAGACATTGGGGCGGCTATTTGGCATCAATGGTGCTAACGCGAGGAGCTTTCCCATGGATATTATCCGCACACCATCCCCTAATTTTGATAGCCGCAAAGGCCAGTCGATCGATATGCTGGTACTGCATTACACGGGCATGCAAAGCGGTGAGGCCGCACTGCAGCGTTTGTACGAGGCGGAGGCAAGCGTGTCGGCGCATTGGCTGGTGGAAGAAGACGGACGTATATTTCAGCTGGTGGATGAAGAGCAACGCGCATGGCATGCAGGGGTGAGCGCATGGCGCGGCCATACGAATGTGAATGCGCGCTCGGTCGGCATTGAGATTGTGAATCCCGGCCATGAATTTGGCTATCGCGCTTTTCCGCCGGTGCAAACCGATGCGGTGTTGAAATTGGCGCAAGCGATTGTTGCGCGCCATGCTATTGCGCCTCGCAATGTGGTGGGGCATAGCGATGTGGCGCCCACACGCAAGCAGGATCCGGGTGAGCTGTTTCCGTGGGCGGCATTTGCCAAGCAGGGCGTGGGGCTGTGGCCGACGGAATTGTTGCCACCCCATGCAGCTGAAACCGAGGGGGCGCAAGTGGCAGAATTGCAGGCGGATTTGAACAAGCTTGGCTATGGTTTACCGGTGTCGGGCGAGTGGGATGCGCTGACGCGTGACGTGATTGCGGCATTCCAGCGCCATTGGCGGCCGGAGCATGTGGATGGTGAATGGGATGCGGTATGTTCGCAACGTCTGGCGTCGCTTTTGCATCAATTATCGGATGAAGTGTAGAGAGGCTTAGCGGCTTGGGCCTTCATCGGGAATCTGCCATGCTTCGCGCAGATCATTCGTGAGGGGCTTTGGCAATTCGCCCAGCTCGTTCAGGAAATCATCGCTCATGACGGAGAAATTCTGATCGCCGAGCGCAAAATTATAGCCCTGACGCACATTAAGTGGCAGTTCGTCTAGTTGTTCTTCGCTCAAGCCATATTGGCGCCATAAATCGTCGCGCTCTTCCTGACTCAGCTCATAGAAATATTGCACGGTGCGTAGCGCTTCAAAATCAATGCCTTCGCGTTCCAGCAGATCGGGCAGACCGCTTACATCAACATGCTGGCTATGGGTGGCATGCTGATAAACTGAGTCTACCTGAAAGGTCAGGTCGCGCGTGGCATGGTGCATGGCTGCGTACGCCTCGGCCTCGGCGTTTTCCTGCGCGCCGAACATATTGCCCAACCAGCTGCGCTCGTCGGCTTGTTGTTGTACATGCGCGTATTCGCGTGTGGTGTTGGCCAGTTCGCGTGCCAGCAAGCGTATGATTTCCAGATGCGATGACGCGTCGTCCAGTAAACGCTCTATCTCTTGCTGAGAATAGTCGCGCCCCTCGCGTTGCGCTTCTGCGCGGTAATCGTCAGGTTGTTGTGTCATGCCGACCTTTAACTGTAATTGTTTTATCTCAGAGTAATGCCAAAGGTTTAAGATTACGTTAAGCCAAAAGCGTGACATTTGAAGAGGCTAGCGTTATATAGGCTGCACCAGAGGGTCGGATGGCCGCGGGCAGCGCTTGTCGCTGCGCGAGGAAAGTCCGGGCTCCATGGAACAGGATGGCGGGTAATGCCCGCCCGGAGCAATCCGAGGGAAAGTGCCACAGAGAGCAGACCGCCTGCCTTGTCTTTGACGGCGGGTAAGGGTGAAAGGGTGCGGTAAGAGCGCACCGCGATGCTGGTAACAGCATTGGCAGGGTAAACCCCATCCGGAGCAAAACCAAATAGGGGTGATGCGCGGCTTTGGCCGCAGGCGCGTTCCACGCTGAATCATCCGGGTAGGTTGCTTGAGCGCTATGGCAACATAGTGCCTAGATGAATGGTC
>PBPD01000139.1 GCA_002725445.1 Rickettsiales bacterium | reverse complement strand
ATGGATGAGGGCCTGCGCTTCGCGATTCGCGAAGGTGGCCGTACCGTAGGCGCCGGCGTTGTTGGCAAGATTATTGAGTAAGAGGACGTAGCAACATGATGGTCAATCAGAAAATCCGTATTCGCCTGAAGGCTTATGATCACGCTGTTTTGGATCACTCCACCAGCGAGATCGTGAACACTGCCAAACGGACGGGTGCTCAAGTGCGTGGACCGATTCCACTGCCGCGTAAGATTAACCGTTTTACGGTTAACCGTTCGCCGCACGTGAACAAGAAATCGCGCGAGCAATTCGAGATTCGTACCCACAAACGTCTGATTGACATTGTGGAGCCTACACCGCAAACCGTGGACGCGCTGGGTAAGCTGGATCTGGCTGCCGGCGTGAATGTTGAAATTACTGTACTGGGAGAGGCTGCTTAGTCATGCGTACCGGAGTAATAGCACAGAAAAAGGGTATGACCCGTGTGTTCGACGAATTCGGACAACACATTCCGGTCACTGTCCTGGAGTTGGACGATCTGCGTGTGATTGCGCAACGTACCAAGGATAAAGATGGCTACACTGCATTGCAGTTGGGCTATGGTAAGGCGAAAGTGAAAAACACGTCGAAAGCGTTACGTGGTCACTTTGCCAAAGCTAAAGTTGAGCCTAAGAAAAAACTGGCTGAATTCCGCGTGGCGGATGATGCGCTGGTAAAAGTGGGCGCGGAGATCCGTGCAACGCACTATGTGCCAGGTCAGTTTGTGGATATCGCGGGCACCAGCATCGGTAAAGGTTTTGCCGGTGGTATGAAGCGCCATAATTTCGGTGGTCTGGAAGCAACCCACGGCGTATCGATCTCGCACCGTTCTCACGGTTCGACTGGTCAGTGTCAGGATCCGGGACGCGTATTCAAAGGCAAGAAGATGGCAGGTCACATGGGTGACGAGCGCGTTACCACGCAAAACCTGCAAATCGTGTCGATCGATGAAGATCGCAATCTGGTGCTGGTTAAAGGTGCGGTACCTGGTTCGAAGAATGGTTATGTGTACATCACTGACGCAGTGAAAAAAGCATTGCCACCAAGCGCGCCATACCCAACCGCAGAAGTGAAAGGTGCTACCACCGCTGCAGAAGCAGATGGTGTGGAAGTAGCTGCACAAGATGTGGAAGATCAGGCACCCGCTACGACTGCAGATGAGCAATTTGAAGCAAGCGACGTGCCGGCGGAAAGCGCTGAAGTAGTTGCAGCTGAAGCAGAAGCTCAGGCGGAAATCGAAAACGAAGCAGCTAAAGATGAAGCCGCTTCGGATGAAGCAGAGAAAAAGGAGTAGGCCATGAAAACGAAAGTGGTCACATTGGAGAACAAAGCGGCTGGCGAGATCGAATTGAATGATGCGATCTTCGGCCTGGAGCCACGCAAGGATCTGATCCAGCGTGTGGTAGAATGGCAGCGTGCTAAAGCACGTGCAGGCACTCATAAGGTGAAAAACCGTAATGAAGTGTCGGCTACAACCAAAAAGCCATTCCGCCAAAAAGGCACAGGTAACGCACGTCAGGGTTCGTTGGTTGGTCCACACCAGACCGGTGGTGGTAAAGCACACGGTCCTGTGGTTCGCAGCCATGCTTACAGCCTGCCACGTAAAGTGCGCGCACTGGGTATGAAGCACGCTCTGTCTGCTAAGCAATCGGCTGGCAAGCTGGTGGTGATTGATGATGCAAAAGCCAAAGACGCGAAAACGTCGGCTATGGCATCGGCATTCGCAGCGCTGGGTTGGGAAAAGCCATTGATCATTGCTGGTGAGCAGCTGGACGCACATTTTGTGCAAGCCGTACGCAACCTGAAAGGTGTGGATGTGCTGCCAAGCAAGGGTGCTAACGTTTACGATATTCTGCGCCACAAAGAACTGGTGCTGACCAAAGACGCTGTTGAAGCGTTACAAGCGAGGTTGTCATGAGCGAAGAAGAAAAGAAAACGGCTAAAAAGCCTGCGAAAAAAGCAGCGGCTAAAAAAGACGATGCTGCCACTAAAGAAGTGAAAGCTGACAAAAAGCCCGCCGCTAAAAAGGCTGACACCAAGAAGGCAAAAAAAGCTGACACTGGTGTGAAGAAGCAAGGCAAGTTGATCGAGAATATCGATTTGTACGATGTGATTGAGCGTCCGGTGATTACTGAAAAATCCACCATGGCGTCTGAGCATGGCAAAGTCGTATTCGCGATTTCGCCAACTGCGACCAAAACGCAAGTGAAGGATGCAGTTGAGTCGATGTTTGGTGTGACGGTGAACAAAGTGAACACCATTAACATCAAAGGTAAGAATAAACGTTTCCGCGGTCGTCCGGGCAAACGTTCGGATGTACGCAAAGCAGTAGTAACGCTGGCAGAAGGCCAAAGCATCGATATTGCATCGGGTCTGAAGTAAGCGAGGAGAAAGTACGATGGCATTGAAACATTTCAAACCGAATACCCCGTCACAGCGCCAGCTGGTGCTGATTGACCGTAGCGAGCTGTATAAAGGCAAGCCGGTTAAGACCCTGACGGAAGGTCTGAACAAATCGGGTGGCCGTAATAACAAGGGCCGTGTGACCTCGCGCCATCGTGGTGGTGGTCATAAGCGTAGCTACCGTATCATTGATTTCAAACGTAACAAATGGGACGTTGCGGCAACGGTTGATCGTATTGAATATGATCCAAACCGCTCGGCGTTCATTGCGCTGCTGAAATATGATGACGGTGAGCTGGCTTACATTCTGGCACCACAGCGTCTGAATGTTGGCGATCAGGTGATTGCTGGCGAAAAGACCGATGTGAAGCCAGGTAATGCGATGCCTCTGAAAAATATTCCGGTGGGTACCATCATCCATAATGTGGAGATGAAGCAAGGCAAAGGTGGTCAGATTGGCCGCGCTGCTGGTGCGTATGTACAGCTGGTAGGTAAAGACTCTGGTTATGCGCAGATTAAACTGCGTTCGGGTGAGCTGCGTCTGGTGCGTGCGGAATGCATGGCAACCATTGGTGCGGTATCGAACCCGGATCACCAGAACGAGAATAAAGGTAAAGCGGGCCGCACACGCTGGTTGGGCAAACGTCCAAGCGTACGTGGTGTAGCGATGAACCCTGTAGATCACCCACATGGTGGTGGTGAAGGTAAAACCTCGGGCGGTCGTCATCCGGTGACCCCATGGGGCCAGCCAACCAAGGGTAAACGTACCCGTTCGAATAAAGCAACGGATAAACTTATCGTGCGCTCTCGCCATCAGGCGAAGAAGAAGCGTCGATAGGCCATAGGAGGATAACACATGCCACGTTCTATTTGGAAAGGTCCTTTTGTCGACGGTTATCTGCTCAAAAAAGCAGAGACTGCGCGCGAGTCGGGCAAAAATCAGGTGATTCAAACCTGGTCGCGTCGTTCGACCATTCTGCCGCAATTCGTTGGTCTGACCTTCGGTGTGTATAACGGTAAAACCTTCGTACCTGTACTGGTGACAGACGAAATGATTGGTCATAAGTTTGGTGAATTCTCGCCAACCCGTACCTATCACGGTCACGGTGCAGATAAAAAAGCGAAGAAGAAGTAAGGAGTGAGAAGAGGCGAAAATGGGTAAACCAGCAACACAACGTCGGCTCGCAGACAATCAGGCGCAAGCAGTATTGCGTAATCTGCGCGTGAGCCCGATCAAGCTGAACCAGGTGGCACGTAGTATTCGTGGCCTGAGCGCTGCTGAAGCATTGAAGCAACTGACCTTCTCGCAGCGTCGTATTGCACTTGATGTGAAGAAGACATTGCAGTCGGCGATTGCCAATGCAGAGAATAACCACAATCTGGATGTTGATAATCTGGTGGTGAGCGAAGCATATGTGGGCAAGAGCTTTACGATGAAACGTTTCCGTGCCCGTGCGCGTGGCCGCGGTGCGAAGATTTTGAAACCGTTCAGCCACTTAACCATCGTGGTACAAGAAACTGAGGGAGCAGCATAATGGGACAAAAAGTTAACCCGATTGGCCTGCGACTGGGCATCAATAAAACCTGGGATTCCCGCTGGTTTGCGGATGGCGAGGCGTATGCAGATAAACTGCATGAAGATTTGCATATTCGCCGTTACCTGAAAAAGCGTCTGGGTTCGGCTGGTATTAGCCAGATCGTTATTGAGCGTCCGACCAAGAAAGCGCATATCTCGATTCACACTGCACGTCCCGGTATCGTTATCGGTAAAAAAGGTGCGGATATCGAGAAGATGAAAAAAGAATTGAACCGCATTACGAATGACGAAGTGCAGATCAATATCGTTGAAGTGCGTAAGCCTGAGTTGGATTCAACTCTGATTGCTGAAGGTATTGCACAACAGCTGGAACGCCGTGTGGCCTTCCGTCGCGCGATGAAGCGTGCAGTGCAATCGGCAATGCGTCTGGGCGCAGAAGGCATTCGTATTAATGCCTCGGGTCGTCTGGGTGGTGCAGAGATTGCACGTATGGAATGGTACCGTGAAGGTCGTGTGCCACTTCATACCTTGCGTGCCGATGTAGATTATGGTATAGCCTCCGCCCTCACTACTTACGGGATCATTGGTATCAAGGTCTGGGTGTTTAAGGGTGAGATCCTTAAAGAGGTTGAAGAGCAACGTATGCCGGAAACGTCGGCCGCGATGACCGATGCTTCGTAAGGTTGTGCTGAGATAAAGGAAGAAAACAATGTTGAGTCCGAAAAAGACGAAATTCAGAAAACAGCATAAAGGCCGCATTCATGGTAATGCCAAGGGCGGTTCGACGCTGAACTTTGGTCAGTATGGTCTGAAAGCGCTGGAGCCTGAGCGTATTACGTCGCGTCAGATCGAGGCATCGCGCCGTGCGATTACGCGTAGTGTACGCCGTGTAGGACGTCTGTGGATTCGCATTTTCCCAGATGTGCCTGTGACCGCGAAACCGGCTGAGGTGCGTATGGGTAAAGGTAAGGGTTCGGTTGACCGTTGGGTTGCCCGTGTGAAGCCTGGCCGCATTTTGTTTGAAATGGATGGTGTAACAGAAGAGCAGGCGCGTAAGGCGTTTGAATTGGCAGCGGCTAAATTGCCGATTAAGACCAAATTTGTTGCACGTGTTGATGGGTAAGCGAGGACAAAGCGATGCAAATTGAAGAATTAAAAGGCAAATCGCCCGATGAGCTGAAAGAGATGGTGGGTTACCTGAAAAAGGAACTGTTCAATCTGCGTTTTCAGCGTGCGACCGGCGAGCTGGAAAATACGGCGCGTTTTCGCCAGGTGAAGCGTGATATTGCACGCATTAAAACCTTCATGAATCAACAGCGCGCAGCGTAAGGAGTTAGAGAGATGCCGAAACGTATTCTACAAGGCACCGTGGTGAGTGACAAAGGTGACAAAACTGTGATCGTGCGCGTTGAGCGTAAGATCAAGCATCCGCTGTACAAGAAAATTGTACGTCGTTCGAAGCGCTATGCAGCGCACGATGCGGAGAATCAATATAAAGTGGGCGATCTGGTGAAGATTATCGAAACCAAGCCTATTTCGAAAACCAAAACCTGGGAAGTGCTCGAAGCAGCACAAGCCAGCGCGTAAGTAAGAAGAAGGGTAATACGTCATGATCCAGATGCAAACAAAGATGGATGTGGCCGATAATTCAGGCGCGCGTTCGGTACAGTGCATTAAAGTATTGGGTGGTTCACACCGCAATATTGCACGCCTGGGTGATGTGGTAGTGGTTTCCGTGAAGGAAGCGATTCCACGGGGTAAAGTGAAAAAAGGTGACGTGCATCGCGCTGTGATCGTGCGTACCGCTAAAGAAGTAAAACGTGAAGACGGTTCGTCGATCCGTTTCGACCGTAACGCAGCGGTGCTGCTGAACAAGTCGAATGAGCCAATTGGCACACGTATCTTTGGCCCGGTAGCGCGTGAATTGCGTGCGAAGCGCTTTATGAAAATTGTTTCGCTGGCGCCAGAAGTACTGTAAGTAGGCGTCGCGTTAAAGGAAGTAGAGAGAAGAGACATGGCTGCGAAAATTAAAAAAGGTGATTCGGTAGTTGTCCTGACCGGCAAGGATAAGGGCAAAACCGGCGAAGTACTGAAAGTAATGCCAGACGATAGCAAGCTGATCGTGAGTGGCGTGAATCAGGTGAAGCGTCATGAGAAACCATCGGCTATGTCGGCTGGCGGTATCACCACCAAAGAATCGCCGATCCACTTGTCGAATGTGGCGCTGGCTGATCCTAAGGATGGCAAGCCAACCCGCGTTGGCTTCTCGGTATTGAAAGATGGAACGAAAACCCGTGTGGCGAAACGTTCCGGTGAAACAGTAAACGCGTAAAGGAATGAAGAGATGAATCCGCGTCTGCAAGATTTGTATGAGAACGAGCTGCGTAAACAGCTGCAGGAGAAATTCAGCTACAATAACGTAATGCTGATCCCTCGGTTGGATAAGATCGTGATCAATATGGGTATCGGTGACGGTGCGCTGGACAAAAAACACATCCAGAACGCTGTGGAAGAACTGACCCGTATCGCTGGTCAGGCTCCGGTTGTGACCAAAGCGAAGAAATCGGAAGCGGGTTTTAAAATCCGTGAAGGTATGCCGATCGGTGTGAAGGTAACCCTGCGTAAACAACGCATGTATGAGTTTCTGGATCGTCTGGTAACCATCGCGATGCCTCGTATCCGTGACTTCCGTGGCGTGAGCCCGAAGAGTTTCGATGGCCGCGGTAACTATAATATGGGTCTGAAGGAACAAATTGTGTTCCCGGAAATTAACTACGACCAGGTAGAGCAAGTGCGTGGTATGGACATTACGTTCGTGACCACCGCCGCCAATGATGACGAGGCGCGCGCATTGCTTGAAGGGTTTAACGTGCCGTTCCGTAAATAACGGCAGCTAAAGGATTGATAGGAGAAACGTTGTGGCTAAAAATAGTGCAGTGCTAAAAAATCAGCGTCGTGCCAAGCTCATCAAGAAGTATGAGAATAAGCGTGCTGAGCTGAAAGCAATCATCAACGATAAAGAGCGCCCAATTGAGGAGCGTTTTGATGCACAGCTGAAGCTGAACGAGCTGCCACGCAACTCGTCGGCCGTGCGCTATCGCAACCGTTGCGATGTGACGGGTCGCCCACGTGGTTACTATCGTAAATTCCGCCTGTCGCGTAACCAATTGCGCGAGTTGGGCTCATTTGGATTAATCCCCGGCTTAACCAAGTCGAGCTGGTAAGGAGACAGACTATCATGATGAACGATCGCGTAGCAGATATGATCACACGCATCCGCAATGGCCAGCAGGCTAACCTGCCGGAAGTGAAGTGCCCAGCGTCTAACCTGCTCAAAGGTGTGTGCAGTGTGTTGGAGCGCGAAGGTTACATTCGCGGTTTTGATGTAGCTGAACTGGACGGTAACAAGCGTGAATTAACGATTCAGCTGAAATACCACGAAGGTCAGCCAGTGATCAAAAAGATCAAACGTATTTCGAAATGCGGCCGTCGTATTTATTCGTCGGTGGATAAACTGCCGAAATACTATAACGGGCTGGGCATTGCCATCCTGTCGACCCCTAAAGGCGTGATCTCGGATTACGAAGCGCGCCAGCAATATGTGGGCGGCGAGATTTTGTGCAGCGTGTTCTAGGAAAAGAAGAGGAAGTAGAGACATGTCACGCTTAGGTAAGTTACCCGTTGCGATCCCGGAAAAGGTAGAAGTAAACCTGACGGATTCGCTCGTATCGGTTAAAGGCCCGAAAGGCGAGTTGCAAACCGTAATCACCGGCGATGTGAATGTGAGCATCGACAATGGTGAAGTATGGGTGCGCCCGGCTAACGATGGCAAACGCGCCCGCGCTATGTGGGGTACGGTGCGTAGCAATATCGATAATCTGGTGAAAGGCGTAACCGAGGGTTACAGCAAAACGCTGGAAGTAAACGGTGTTGGTTTCCGTGCGGCGGTGCAAGGTCAGGTGCTGACGTTGTCGCTGGGCTTCAGCCATGACATCAAATATGTGCTGCCAGAAGGTATTTCTGCCAGCGTTGAGAAGCAAACCGTAATCACTCTGTCGGGCATTAATAAGCAACGCCTCGGTCAGGTGGCGTCGGAAATTCGTAGCCTGCGTAAGCCTGAGCCGTATAAAGGCAAGGGTGTGAAGTATCAGGACGAATATATCCGCCGCAAAGAAGGCAAGAAGAAGTAAGGGTAAAGAACCATGGCAAACGCTAATTTTAATCGTCGTAAGCAGCGCACGCGCTACCAGCTCCGCAAAAAAGGCGGTGGTCGTGTACGTCTGTCGGTATTCCGTTCGGGCAGCCACATCTACGCTCAGCTGATCGATGACAAGCAGGGCAAGACTCTGGCACAGGCATCGAGCATTGACAAAGATCTGCGCGAGAAAGTGAAAAATGGCGGTGACCGCGATGCAGCGAAAGCCGTTGGCGAGCTGATTGCACAGCGCGCTAAAGAGGCCAAAGTGGACGAAGTTGTATTCGACCGTGGTGGCTATTTATTCCATGGCCGCGTGAAGGCGCTGGCCGATGCCGCGCGTGAAGCCGGACTGAAATTCTAAGCAAAGGTAAGTAACAATGGCAATGAGTGATCCATATACCGCAGTACAGACCCAGCAAGACGCTGAGATGATCGATCGCCTGGTGGCGGTTAATCGTGTGGCAAAAGTAGTAAAAGGTGGCCGTCGTTTTGGCTTCGCTGCACTGATCATCATAGGTGATGGTAAGGGTAAAGTAGGTTTTGGTACCGGTAAGGCGAAAGAAGTACCGGAAGCAATGCGCAAAGCAACCGAAGCTGCGAAGAAAAATATGATCCGCGTGCCATTGCGCGAAAGCCGCACCCTGCACCACGATATCGTATCGCGTTACGGTGCGGGTAAAGTGATGCTGCGTTCGGCGCCTCCAGGTACGGGTATTATTGCCGGTGGCCCAATGCGTGCTATTTTCGAAGCGCTGGGTGTACACGATGTGGTGGCGAAATCGACCGGTTCGTCGAACCCACACAACATGGTGAAAGCAACCTTCCATGCGCTGCAGCAAATCAACTCGCCACGTTTGGTGGCAAGCCGCCGCAGCAAGAAGGTTGGCGAGATCGTAGAACGTCGTGAAGTAGGCAGCAAAGGCGAGCCAACTGCACAACCGGCAGAACAAAGCGATAGCGAATAAGGAAGAAAGTCATGGCGAAGAAAACCATTACTATTGAGCAAATCGGTAGCGCAACGGGCCGCCGCAAAGATCAGCGTCAAACGCTGGTGGGCTTGGGCCTGAACAAAATGCACCGTCAGCGTACGCTGGAAGATACGCCGGCTGTGCGTGGCATGATCAATAAGGTGCAGCACCTGGTGCGCATCGTAGAGGAAAACGCTGCATAACATTACACAAGCAGCGAGTGTGAGAGGACGTTATGGAACTGAACGAGATCAAAGATAACGAAGGCGCACGCAAAGAGCGTACTCGTGTGGGCCGTGGTATCGGTTCGGGTAAAGGTAAGACTGCAGGCCGTGGTCATAAAGGTCAGAAGTCGCGTTCGGGCGTGGCTATCAAGGGCTTTGAAGGTGGTCAAATGCCGATTTACCGTCGT
>PBPD01000138.1 GCA_002725445.1 Rickettsiales bacterium | reverse complement strand
GCTAGTTTAGAAAGTGCGAGCCGTGGCTCGCTGGCTTGAACGAAAGGAATGGTTAATCCGTCGCGCGACACATCGGCATGGGTAACAATCGCTGCCGCCCCCGCCTCTGCCGCCTGTTGAATAAATTGCGTGCCATCCACCGCCGTGCCGCGCAGCGCCACAAATGCATCGCCCGCGCGCACGCGACGGCTATCCGCCGTGATGCCCGATACCTCAACGCCATCAGCATTATGCAGTGCGGCTTCGATGCCGCTTTGCTCTATCAACTCAGTAAGCAACGGCATGCACCCGCCTGTTCTTGGCTTGTTTATTCAATTGTTCCGCACGCGCCCAGAACGCTTCTTCCTTGGGATTTGGCTTTTCAAACTTAGGCGCCACACCCAACATCGGACCGATACGGTTAACGACTTTGGCTACCACCGGCGCACTCACCCAACCGCCTGTCGCATAGCCATAGGTCGCGTCTGTGCCCTGCGGCTCGTCCAGCATGGCCAGCACCACATAGCGCGGATTATCACTAGGGAATATACTCACAAACGAGGCCAGCTTCTCTTTATCTTTATAGCTCCCGGCCTTCACTTTTTCGGCTGTTCCTGTCTTGCCACCCACGCGGTAACCGGGCACATCGGCATGGCTGGCAGTGCCATATTCCACCACCGTGCGCATCAATTTGCGCATTGCGTGCGCCGTATCCACACTCACCACACGCTCCCCGCGCGGCTTATGTTTGTTACCGTCTTTTACCAGACTCAAATGCGGCAGACGCCCATCGCCCGTGATGGCCGCAATAGCGCGCACCAGATGCAGCGGGGACACCGAAATGCCATGGCCGTAAGAGATCGTCATCGTATTAATTTCACGCCACGGATCAGGCACCAGCGGGTGAGCTTTTTCAGGAATTTCGATATCCACCGGCTCCATCAATCCGAGCTTACGCAAAAAGCTGCGTTGCCGCGATGTGCCCACATCCAACGCCATTTTGACCGTACCGATGTTTGAGGAATATGCAAAAATCTCCGGCACACTCAACCAGCGTTTTTTCGGGTGCGAATCGCTAATCACATAACGCGCCACCTTTATGGGGTTGGTGGCATCATAACCATCATCCAAATCGACCACACCATGCTCCAGCGCCATCGCCACAGTAAACGCTTTGAAGGTAGAGCCCATTTCATATGCGCCGAGTGTTGCACGGTTAAAACGCGCTTCTGCCGGTGCATCCGCAGGGCTATGCGGGTCGAACTCAGGCAGGTTCGCCAATGCCAGCAACTCGCCTTTTTGCATGTCATACACGATGCCGGTTGCGCCAATAGCGGAGAATTCTTCCATCGCTTCACTTAGCGCATCATGCATAATCATCTGCACGCGCAAATCGATGGATAGCTGCAAAGTTTCTTCATCCTGATAGGGAGAAGACAGGCGCGTATCGAATGTTTTTTCCAGCCCCGCGATACCTTTATTATCGACATCGACATAACCGATCACATGCCCCAGCAGCCCTGCATAGGGATACACCCGCAATTGCTTTGGCTCAAAAAACAAGCCCGGCTGCCCCAGATTATGCACCTGCTGCTGCTCGGACGGATCAAGCCGCCGCTTCAGATACACAAAACGCTTATCCGGCTGATTCAGTCGCTCATACAGATAATCAAACGACACCTCATTCAGAATGGATGACAATTTGCGCGCCACCACTCGCGGCTCGCGTATCAAAGATGGGTTGGCCACCAACGCAGCTGAGGAAACCGACGTTGCCAGCAAATTACCGTTGCGGTCTTCAATATTATGGCGGCGCACATCTTTTGGCAACACTGCCTCAATTTCTTCCGCGCCCGCCTCTTCAGCCTGCAGCAATAATTGCGGCTCCGCCACCATACGCTTAAACGGCAAATCGCCACCGCCAACAAGGCTCACCTCTATCAAGCGCAACCCAAGTGCTGCAAAACTCAGCGCAAAGAACATGCCGATGCACATCAGGCGCAAACGACGCTGCTCCATAACGCGACGCGCCGTGCTCTCTGACTTGATCACACGGCTCGGCGGGCGGGTTGAACTGCGATAGAGCAAGCGCGACACTTAGCGCCCTCCAGCGGTCATCAGAAATGGACGCACAGGTCCGGCGGGCGCCACATGACGCACAGGCTGCACCAAATCTGCCCCTCGCTCAACTCCCACCTCTGCCATACTGGCACGGCGCATTGGCACATGCCCCAGATCTACAACCCGACTGCCAGACATCGGCTCGGATTCTAAATATTTTTGCGATAGCTCACTCAGGCGAGCAGGACGGTTAAGGTAAGCCCATTCGGCCTGCAACATGTGCAACGCCTCGCGCTCCTCTTCCAGTTCCGCTTCAATTGCGATTACATCTTCCTTCACGTCCTGCACCCAGTACTTCACCATGTAAAGTCCAAAGGCAGCACCCGCAAAAGCAAACATCCATATCAGGGTAGTGGGTCGAAGGTTCATTCATCCTCTCCGTGCGACGTATCATTGGCCGGTTTTCGAATTGCAAATCGTAGTTTGGCCGAACGTGCACGGGAGTTTGTCTCCACTTCTTTTTTTGTTGGCTTCACAGGCTGCCCCTTAGGCACCAAAAAAGTTGCGGGAGCCACATCACCTGTCGGTTGCGCCATCAACGCATCCGGCAAGTGACGTGACGTCCCGCGCAAGGGTTCACCATGAGAACGCTCAAATAAAAACCGTTTGACCAGCCGGTCTTCCAACGAATGGAACACCACTACGACCAGTCGACCTCCGGGGCTCAGCAATTGCTCTGCCGCCTCCAGGGCTTGTGTTAACTCGTCTAGTTCCGCATTGACATGAATACGCAATGCCTGAAATGTTTTGGTGGCCGGATCTGTCGCCCCCGGGCGATGCCCGATTGCTTTGCGCACAATCTCCGCCAATTGGCCTGTGCGCTCAATCGGCGCTTCGCTGCGCGCCCGCACAATTGCCTTGGCGATACGGCGCGACGCACGCTCCTCGCCATAATTATACAATATGTCTGCCAGCGCCGACTCTTCCATCGTGTTCACCACGTCAGCCGCCGTCATGCCTTGCTGGCTCATGCGCATATCCAGCGGGCCATCCTGCTTAAACGAAAAACCGCGTTCGGCTTCATCCAGCTGCATTGATGACACACCAATATCCAGCACAATTCCATCCACCGACTCCACGCCCTGCGCCTGCGCAAGACTCACCATGTCGGAGAAACTTCCCGAAAGCAGAAAAAATTGCCCGGGAAAATCCCGGGCAAGTGCATCGGCAAGCATAATCGTATTCGGGTCGCGGTCGATCGCGAACACCTTGCATTTCGCTGACTCCAACAATGCGCGGCTATATCCGCCCGCGCCAAACGTGGCGTCTATATAGGTCTGCCCGTCTGCTGGCTGCATGGCCGCCAACATCTCTTGCAGCATCACGGGGTTATGTGGCGCAGCCACCTGCATCACGCATTACCCTCCGCTTTCTTGGCTCGCAAACTCAGGCGCTTTTCTTTCGCCAGCTTGCGCGCTTCTGCATCGTGCTTGCGATAATCATCCGGCTCCCAGATCTCGAAGGTCTCGCCCTTACCCACAAACACGCACTTATTTGTAATACCCGCCTCTTCCAGCATCTCAGCAGGCAGCACCACACGCCCCTCACCATCAAAGGCCAGCTGCTGCGAGCCACCCAGAATGGCCGTCGCAAACGCATCGCGCTCCTCACTGAATGGATCCAGCGTCTCTATGCGTTCATATATTTTCTCGATACGGTCCATGCCACACGCCTCAATGCAATTATTGACGAACGAGGCATAAGCGATGATGCCGTTGAAATTCTGCCCCTGCAGCGCACCCCTAAAGGGCACCGGAACAGACACACGGCCTTTCTTGTCTATGTTTTTCTCAAAGCTTGAGAGAAACAATGCCATCACACACACCCACTCTCGCGGGCCCTCCTTGCCAAGCCCGGTTCGCCTTTGTGTTTTGTCGTAGCCTTGCCAGCATCAGCGTAACCGTTTTGTTTTTCACCCATTTGCGTCCTGCCTTTGTTCATAGCTAAGTTTGGCTTTAATTGGACTGCTTTGGTATTTCTTGGGTATATTTGGGAGAATATGGATTAATCTGGGCAGCGTCAAGGGGAAAATTGGGATAAACTTAAAAAACCCCTAACGGCCTGCCGTTGCACACCCACAAAAAGTCACCTTTTGTTAAGACTTTCCGCCACTGCAACCGGGGCGCGCACGCAAAGCATCGCTGTGAAACCTTTTGTTAATCATTTTGGGATAGAGTGGGATACGGTTCGCAATGAACCATAAAAATTATAGGTTTAGAAAAACCAAAGGGCTTAGGAGGCAAGACGAAGCATGACGCAGACATCACAGGTAACGGTCGAACAGTTTTTAACCAATCACCCACTCAACCAAAATAAACGCGGCCCCGATATGCCTGCCGAATACGGGCACGAGGAGATGGCTATCTATTTCACCACGCGCGCCAGCCTGAAATCGATGGTCGAAAGCGCCGGCACGATTGAACTGGCCGTACGTATGTTGCAACTGATGGTGCGCAACGCTGCCACCTCTATTTACGCGGGTCAGCTTGACACTCACACCATTGCCATGGCAGACGCTACGTTTGATTTTGCTGAAATCTATGCCCGCAAGCTACCGCAGCACCTTCGGGACGAACTGGCATTTATTGAGCCGTTCCGCGCGTAAATAAACATGGCATAACGAGGCCATATTTCACTAAACCTTCACACACATCAGCGCGGTATTTTGCTAGCGTAATACTGTCTTATATATAAGGAACAGGATTATGGCTGACGATAGCCCAGAAATTGAAGCTGCCACCAATGAGTTGGCAAGCGCCGTGGCAGAAGACTGCCTGCGCGCCAAAGAAACAGGTGAGCCGCGCGACCCCAATGTTATTGACCCCGAACAAGACGCCGCCGCCCAGCGCCTGATTGAGCTGCATGACGGCGACAAGGAAGCCGCGTGGCCGCATGTAATTGACGGTATTTTGGAAGGGCTGGAGATGTGCGAAGCGCCTAATGTGGCACTCAGCAGCAACCTGCCCATTGCCCCCGGTGGCAATGATGTAGGACGAGGATAAGCATGAGCGACCAACCCACCACACCCCCACCACCGGCCTCTTACGAACCAGCCAGCGAACCAGCCATCAGCCCGGAAATTCGCCACGCCATTTCGCAAGACCCCGTGCTCAACACACTTAGCCGCGCGGTGCAGCAGCAATGCCTGGGCGACGCGCGCGGCACCTATAACGAGCAGCAATTACTCGTTCAGAACCATGCGATCAGTGAACTGATTCAACTGGCTGAGTCACAGCACGGCAACAACCTCACCAACGCCGCATTGGATGTGGGCACGACCAGCTGCATGAATACACTGGCCGGCCATAACGGCACCAGCCGCTCGCGCTAGGATTGTTTTACCAGAGGGTCTGT
>PBPD01000137.1 GCA_002725445.1 Rickettsiales bacterium | reverse complement strand
ATTAGCATCCTGACATCGTCCTTCTGTACAGCGTCTGACACTTCTCCCAGATAGTCGGGGTTCACCCAAATACGGTGAATACCCACTCTCTTGCCCTCCTTCCTAGACAATATCTCTGCGGCCATCCTCTTCTGATTAGTGATTATCATTAGATGTCCCCCTTTCTCTCAATTTGTCGCCTATTGAGAATCCTCAGACCCAGATCGTCTGCTCTATCGTGAATTCTAGATCGCTTCCTGTTGCCGACTGCTGACCCTATTCTAACCGCCTGTCTCTCTGGGTCTAGGCCGTCTAGTTGATCGGCCTTGTGGACCAATACTTCCTGGAATCCGGAAGGGTGCAATCCCCTAGCAGCAGCGACCTTACCATCCCCTACTCGAGCCATAGGTGACCTGTACTTCAGGTTCTTCCTCATCTTAGAGTCCTTTCCCTTGGGCTTCCTGTATCCGGTCTTTGAAAGGCGTCTGTACCTAAACCACTCCTGTCTTCTGAATGCTGGCTGCTTCTTACTCTGATCGGCACGAGTCTTCAATGCTGACTTGGTTGATTCGTCCAGTATTGGCTTCTGTCTGGCAGTATGGAAATCATCCCATTCCTCGAAGTCGCCATCATCTTCGTAGAATTCCTCCTCCTCTTCGAAGTTAGGCTCCTCGGATTCTTCCTCGACCATATCAGGAGCTTCCTCGGGCTCTTCCTCGGAGACTTCGGCCTCATTCAGTCGGGATATGAGTTCGGCCTTCTTTCCTGAAACGGGTAGGCCCTGCTCTCTGAGCAGGTCCTTTAGCTGGGCCACAGTCATGTCATCGTAAGTCATCCTCATGCCCCCTTGGAAGTAATATATACGCCGTCCTGGAAAACTCTCGGATCCCTCTTCTTGACCTTGCAAGCCTTCTCAATATTTGCAGCAGTCTGCCCTACCTTCTCCCTGTCCGATCCTGTAACAATAATGTCAGTCTTATTCTGCACCTGCACCTGGACCTCGGATGGCGACCATGGGAGCTTTGCCACCCTGGGAACCTTCTCTCCAAGCATATTTGTAATGGTGAATCTGTTTCCATCTACCTTGAGTGACATTGGAAAGTGACTGAATACTGCCTTGAGACGGTACTCGAACCCCTCGTCCAACCCCTTGACCATGTTCCTTAGATGGGCGGCCCAAGTTCCCGCAATTGCCTTCTCTGATTTTCTAGGAAGGGAGCAGTGCACCTGAATTCCACCCTCTGACTCTCGAACTGAGACTCTGTTGTGAACGAAGTCCCTTGAAAGAGAATTTCCGTCCTTGGTTATGGTGACCAATGTGCCTTCAATGGTGGTGCCAAGACCCTCGGGGAGATTGATCTGATGAGAAACATTTGCCACTCTTGCCATCCTTGAACCCCCTAGAATACGTATGCGAGCAGTCTGCCGCCCACCCTCTCCTTCTTAGCTTCGAAGTGATCCATTACACCTCGATTAGTTGTTAGAATAAGTAGACCGAAGTCCCTAGCTGGCAGGTACCGGGACTCCCACTTGTCGAAATCAGACCTCTTCACTGAATGCCTAGGCTTGATGACGCCGCACCTGTTTATGTTCCCGATTAGTGAGATTCTGAAGGCCCCCCCTCTTCCGTCGTCAAGTTTCTCGAATTCACCAAGATAGCCAGAGGTCTGCATAATCGAAAGCATGCTTCCGAGAAGCTTGCTTGCTGGCCTAACAGTAACTTCGTACTTACCAGAGCTTTCAGCATTGAATATCGAAGTAAAAGCGTCGTTTAATGGGTCAAATTGCATCTTTTATCACCTCATGAGTATTTCTTGAATCCTATGTCTGGGGCAACATCGCGAAAGCACTGTCTGCAAAGTCTAAGACCGTGCCTCCGTATCATCCCCCTCTTTCTCCCGCAACGCCTGCATCCCAGGCTTCTTCCAATCCTCTCCCCGTGGTCTCTCGCCATCCATTACTCCTCCACTATATTGAGCTCGTATTTTCCCGCGAACCACGCTTTCGATTCTTCCCGGCCCACTCTGTGCGTCTGAGAGACTCGGGACTTCCTCCTCCTCCTTCTGGAAATCCGATGTCCGGGCCTCTCAAGGACCACGTTGACGTCCATACCGAAAATTCCGATGTCTGGATCGTACTTCTGGTCTGGGAAGTCCGTGTAGTCGCTAATCCCGAAAGAAAGATTTCCCTGTGAGTCGAAATTGTAGGAAGGTAGTGTGTGATCCCTTACCCAGAATGCGTCCTTTAGGAAAGAGTCGACTTGTTCCGAGTTCCGAATTGTTACCTTGCAACCTATTGGGGCACCCTTCCTGGTCCCAAGGTCCCTGTTTGTCTTGGTAGAAAGAGTCCTAGAAGGCTTCATCCCAGTTAGAACTTCTAGGACCTTCTCGGCGAGTTGTAGCCTTCGGCCCCCCTCGCCTACTCCAATGTTAACAGTCACCTTGGTAATTACCGGGGCAAGCATTGGGTTCGAGTTCTCGCTCATGACTCTGCCCCCAGTGGAATATCTGTCTCCTTGCCTATGATGAAAACGTAGTCTGTTATGGTCCCGAAGTCCGAGAAAGAAGTCTCGTTGGGCTTCGAAGATCGCTTGACATCATTACTCTCGATTACGGCAGTCTCCCCAATGTGACTTCCTCCAGTTAGGTAGGCGAGTGCTCCCTTCTTCATCTCGATGAGGGATGTGACCTTCTGGTCTGGAAGAGAGATGACCATCGAGTCCCCGGTCTTGTAATTTGACGGATCATCAGACTCTATGTTCCTGCCATCGTGGAGGTGCACCTGAGTTACTCCGCCCTTGATTGTGGTCTTTCCCATTATCCTGCATATCTTGCTGCTGGCTGCCTTCTTGGTTATTGGCCTGTAGCGAAGCTTGCCATTAGTGTCCAATATGCATCTGTAGTTTTTATCTCCCACCGTTAGAACGTCCATCAGACCCACCCCTCTGGCCCTATCTGTCTCGATTCTGCCGTCTACCATTACCTTTCTAGAGTGAAGAATCCTCTTCGCCTCCCTCATGTTGTGGGCTATTCCAAGGACGTCCCTGAGGACCACTCCCAGAGGCATGCACATTTCGATTCGATGGCCACTGGGATTAGGCTTCTGAACCCAAATATTGGTTTTCCTGGTTAGTGGCCATGTTCTGGGCATTACTAATCGCTTGTGATGGCTTCTACTCATTCCGAGTCACCTCCGAATCGGTCAACAATGCGCTTTATCCGGGCTGGATCTCCCTCAAACAATTTTGTGACAATAACGTTTGAAGGATTGACGGGTACGGCCTCCTCCTTACCATCAGCAGTGGATTGGGTAAGTCCGTCGATGAAAATAAAGCCGTTTTTCGAATCCACAGATGCGACCTTGGCCTTCACTCCTGCACGCCCTCTTGGCTGGCCAAGCCTCTTCCCTCTGGAGTCGGCCTTGGCACTGTTAGGATGGCTGAAGTCACCTCTCGTTACTTCGACCTCGTCCCCCACCCTAACCGTCACCGAGCGGACGCTCCTGAGATCTGGGTCTTCGGAAATTAAGCGTGCTCTAAGACGCTTCCTACGAACATGGATAGGGGCTTCTCTCTGAGAGATTCGTTGCTTTCCTGCCTTCTTGCTTGTCACTTCATTCACCTCACACAATCTGCTTTGCTGTGGCCGCAATTCTAGGCCATCTCTCTGCCGCCTCTCTGCTAACCGGGCCCTTGATATCCGAACCCTGCACGTCTCCTCTTTCATTCGTAATTACGCAGGCATTGTCCTCAAACTGGACCCATGTGCCGTCAACCCTTCTGAAGGGCCTTGCTTGACGGACAATTACTGCGTTGAATATCTGGCGCCTAGTCTCGGGCGTCCCCCTCCTAACAGTGACTCGGACCATGTCACCGACCCCTGCGGAGGGGTATCTCCTAGCGACCCCTCCCTTCTTGAGGACGGTGATTAGCTGTACTACCTTAGCACCCGTGTTGTCCACACAGTCTAGTCGAGCCTGGGTCGGCAAGCCCGATGTTACGCGTCCTGGGATTCCCTTCATTCGCCCGCCTCCTTATCTATTACACAGAATTTCACCGTCTTTGATAGTGGCCTACACTCCATAATTCGCACGTTGTCTCCAGATTCTATCTCCCCGATACAACTGGGAAGGTGCGCAGGATATCTCCGAGTTCTCTTCTCGTATCTCTCGAATTTCTTCATGTACCGGGTGGTTTGCCTCTCGACAACCACGGTTTGATCCATCCCCTTGGAAGAGACAACGCCCGAAATTATCTGGCCGCGGACCCGGAGTGACCCGTAGAACGGACAATTCTCGTTTCCGTCCCACTCACCCTTGGGCTCATTGACATCAATCCCTATGTCCCTCAACTCAGGCACCCCTGTATCTCTTGCCAATCCTGTCTTCGGGCCTCTGCCCGACCGATTGCCCGTCAATTTCCTCGTTCTCAATCTTGAATCGGATCGTGTCCTTGGCCAATGTTACCTTCCCACCAGTAGTTTGTACAATTAGGGTCCTACGAGTTTCATCGAGGACTGTTCCGGAAATCCCTACCAGAGTCGGGTCAGTGGACTCCAAGACCTCGATACCCCTGGAAAGCCAAGGCATGTTAATCATTGAACCCATTCAGCGCACCTCAACCTGGTATCCATTCTGCTCTAGCACCTTTGCAGCCTTCTTCTTGTGATCACCTTGGAGTTCTATTGTCCTACCCTTGACGGTCCCGCCACTGGCACATGCCCCCTTCAGAATCTTAGCGAGCTGCCCTATGTCTATCGCAGTGTCCTCTATTCCCTCGACCATAGTCACCATCTTTCCATATCTCCTTCGAACCACTGAAATCACCGCTTTCTGCTGCTCCTTGGCTATCTCCTGACAAATACATAGATCCTCGGGAAGGGCGCACATGTTGCAAATTCCCGCCAAATCACTCCTCCTTTTCCTGGTTCATCTTTGTGAGTAGTCTAGCTATGCTCCTTCGAGTCTGCTTGTATGACCCGGGGTTCGAAGCTGATCCCCCAAGTGCCTGTTGGGACCTTAATTGGAGCATTTCGTCCTTGAGTTCCTCCAGTGTCAGCTCGCGCTGCTCCTGACTCATCTGGTCTATCTCCTTGGAACTGACGTGTGACATTTCACTCCTCCTCCTTGGATGCCCTCTCCAAGGCCTCCTCTAAATCGAGAGGTACAAATCCTGATGCCTCCACCAAGGCGGGTAGACCCGATTCTGCTCTATCTTGGATTGATATCTCGTGCGGTAACTTGGTTCCTGGGCGCATGATCCTTACAGTGCATCCCACTGTCCCCAGCTTCTTTACTGCGGTTGAGAAGCCAACGTCCATGAACTGTAGGGCTGGCTCTCCGCAGTACTTTATGTGACCCTTCTGGAATTTCTCCACCCTGTGCCTTGCACCGGTAATCTTGCCGCTAAGTATCACAATACATCCTCTAGCGCCGGCATCCATAATATTCTGTACCGTGCTGTGTCCTGCTCTACGGAAGAACCAGCCTCTCTCAAGAGAGCTAGCGAGACGGCTGGCCATTACCTGGGCGTTAATTCGTGATTCTTCAATCTCTTCCACCTCTAGTTGCGGGTTTGTCAAATTGAAATCTTCCTGAAGTCTTCGCTGAAGGTCGTGAATAACTTTGCCCCTTCTTCCGATGACCCTGCCAACCTGCTCCGCTCTTAGGGTAACTTTGGTTCCCTCTGGAGTCCTGTTGAAGGTTAGTCCTCCGAAGCCAGCCCTTTCGGTCTCCTTCAATAGGTACTCTCGAACCAGCTGCCTCTCGACATTTCGATTAATCATCTTGTGAATAGTGTTCTCCTTCATGAAACCACCTCAGAACTCCTCGTCATCTGAACCCAAGTCATCCTCGTCTCCGAAGTGCTCTAGGAAAATCTCCAGATTCACCTGGTAATGGTTACTAGGAGTAGCTCGACCTCGGGCCCTAGGCCTCCAGTTTGTGGAAACCTGTCCTCGATGGGCGGCAACGTGAGTAATTACCATGTCCTCGGCATCGATGTCATCAAATCGCTGTCTAGCGTTGTCCATAGCGCTGTTAATGAGTTTGATGAACTCTCGGGAAGCTTTGTTTGGGAACTTGCCTGGACCCATCTTTCCCTTTCTGTGTCCGGCCCTGGTGTTCCCACCCCTTCCCTTTCGTGACCTTCTTTGGTAGGGTATAGCCCGCTTCTTGGCCACCACATCCTCCAGATACTCTTTAGCGGTCTCTGCGTTCATTCCTCGGATTGCCTTCGCAATGTGGTAACAGTGTTTGTGATGACAGTCTAGGTTTACTGACCGAGCAGTTACAAGGTTGGATCCCTCAAGGAGTTGGGTGTATCCGCTCTGGGGTTTTCCTTGATTTCTACTCATTTTTTTCACCTCACTTTATATCTTAATCATAACAAGAAAGTGTGTGGCTCGAGTAGTCTTTTAGCTCAATATTATGGGAGGTATTTTATTCATCTGATATAGAAGAGTATTCTAAAAATTATACGACACAGAAAAAACACCATATGTGGTATCTTGATTAGAATTCTTTGAATCTCCCATAGCATTATCATTATTCATACCTAACTTCAGACCAAAATTAATT
>PBPD01000136.1 GCA_002725445.1 Rickettsiales bacterium | reverse complement strand
TGTGCCTCTTTTTTATGACAGATTATTTGTTTGGGTAAGGGTGGTGCTAAAAAAACGGCCTGAGCATTGGGGTCTCAGGCCGTTGTCGGGTTGCTGGTTAGGCAAATCGTGTCGTAGCGGGCGCTACGTAGTATTCATATTAATATTTACTGATAGGATCCGACGCCGGGAATGTATCATCTACATTTTCGTCCCAGTGTTTTTGTTCTTTTTTCTGAATATTTTTCTCTTTTTTCGCGCGGTCTTTATCGTGCGATTTCTTATTCTGCGGAATAGTCGTGCTCATGGGTTGCTCCTTGCGTTATGTTTATGAGGTAAGTATAGCGCGCGGTGTATGAAAAGGCTGCTTGCCTCTGCGCATAAAATGTAAAAATACTATAAAAAACAATAAAAAGAGCCGCCCCACACAGAGGCGGCTCTGGCCCGCTAGACGATCAGAAATTCTGGTTGCGCAATAAAGCGGGCGCGCTGACTTCAGCTGGCTTTAGTAGCTGTAGTCGCTTTCAGACTCGTATTGGCTGGCCTCGTCGTCGGCTTCACCCGATACGGTTTTCATACGGTTTTGGAATGGGTTTGCGCCATCGCGTGTATAGGCGCTGCTGGACGAGCTGGTGATCATTGCATCTTCCAGCTCTGGCTCGTCAAACCAGGTGCCCTGCTCGGCATAACCGCTGACGGTAACGCGCGCACCCTGAATCAGGTTGGCATCTTCACGGACTAATTCAATTTCCATCGAATCGCCGTTCTCGTCGATCAGTTCGAACTCGCCCGCATCGTAAATCTCACCAATCTGGCCAGTAACCGACACAAATTCACCTTCGGGCAGGGTTTTCGCTGTCACCTGTCGTGGTTCGGCATTCGGATCGTTCATGGTGTTGGCATCAGCCGCCAAAGCGGGCATGCTTACGGTGGATGCTAGCAATGCAGTGATTGCGAGGGGGGTAGTGATACGCATAATAAAACCTCCTTGTGATATACTAATATTCGTATCCTGAATTATCGGTGGCGTCGCCGCCATCGTCGTATGTATCGCCGTCAATATACTGCCGATCGACAGAACTATCACCTAAATACGGTTTAAGCTCGGCGCCTTCTACGCTCGTCTGGCCAGAGGTGACGGGCGGCTCAATCGATGCTTTGTTGATACTGTTATCTACAAAATAGCCGCCTTCGCTGACATAGCCTTCGACCCGTATCAGATGGCCTTCCTGCAGCTCAGGCGCAGGTTCCATCAGACGCACATCAATGTCGCCGGAACTATCAACCAGTGTGAAATTACGATTGTCCTGCTTGTCTTCCACATAGCCTTGCAGTGCGATCAGACCATTGTCGGGCATGCTCTCGATGCTGACCACGTGGCGGTCGCTCACTCGGTTATAGTAATTATCCTGATAAATTGCTTTGTCATTCGCGCTGGCGGAGGCGACCATTACAAGAACGGCTGCACCTGCCAAAGCGGTAGTTGCCATATAATTCAACATTGTCTCTCCTTTGCGCGAAAGCGCGTTGTTATCCTCATGTTTTGTTATACGCGTTTGGGTGTTGGCTTTCGATTAGGCGCGCCTGCAAAGGTATAAATAGCAAATAAATAGCTGAGGGCGGGGCGCAAAGGCCGCTGGGCTGATTGTGTGTGGGATGCATCCGAATTGTCACATCATCTTCACACTATTTTGCGGTGCAGCGTTTATGGTGTGCTGGCACACACACACGGGAAAGAATACGTATGGTAAATCATGCGGTAATTCAGGATATTACCTTCAAGCCGGACGGCACGCCCCGGCTGTCTCAGGACGAGCTGAAAAAGCTCTGCGAGCTGGGTGTGACCATTTCCGACACCGAGACAACAGGGCTTAACCGTCATCGCAATGGTTTGAGCGAAGTAGCTTGCATGAAGGCGGTAAAAGAGCAGGGGGCGTATCGCCTCAAGCTGTTTCATGCGTTCTGTTTGCCGTTGCGCCCGCATTATCAGGATTATGTATCTGCCTGCGAGATTGCCGATAGTGACGGCACGCCGCGGCCAGCCTATGACCGCCAGCTCTACGAATATGAAATAGCCCCGCAGGCGCTGGCTGTCACCGGCACCGAGATTCTGCGCGAGCAGGGAGCAGACGGGCCGATTACCGGGCTGAAAGTGCTGGGCGAGCGGGTGGAGGCGCAGCCATTTTATAAGGTATATGAGGCGTTTTTGGATTTTATTGGCGATCCGGAACGTGATGTGTATTACAACGCGCCATACGACAAGACCTTTCTGGTGGAGCAATTGCGCGATGTGGAAGCCTATGAGCTGGCGCACGATAATTTGCATCTGAGCGGGTTTGACGAGGTGCAGCATGCGACCCGCAGCGAACATGCGGCCATACAGAAAATGCTGCGCGAGCATAAGGTGCGCGTGCCGCAAATGGACTGGGAAGACGCCAATCCGCTGGAGCAGCAGGAGATCACCGAAGCGGTGCGCAAGGCGCTGGATATGCCGCAATGGGATAATCCGGCGCAGTGGCGTTGCCTGTTTCACGGGTTTTTGCGTGCCAATGGCATTGGTGAGTCGAACCGTCTGGACGATGCGTATCGCGCGTTGGTGAACCCTGACTTTACCGAACGCGAAGAACATTCCGCCGTTGAAGATATTACCATGGCCGCGCAGGTGGGTGTGCGGTTGGCGGATCATTTTGACGGGCGCGTGCCCACCATGCTCGAGCTGTATGCCGATCTGGTGCATCGGGTGGACCCGCAGGCCGAGGTGAAATTGAGTGCGCCGCGCAGCTATGACAGCAGCGCCCCGCGCGGGCGGCGCAAAGTGTGGGGCGATGTGGAGGTGACTTTCTCGCAGCCGCCTGAAAAACTGGGCGAGAATGCACAGAAATTATGGGCGTTTCTGGAAGGGTTTGACGAGGTTAAAAAGCGCAATAACCGTGTGCCACAGCATATTGTGCGCATCGATAAGCGCCACCACCGCGTGGTCATCAATGCCGAGCGGCAGAATCCACTATCGATCGGGTTTTTGAAAAAATGGATGTTTTTTGACCAGCTGATCCATTCACCTGACGATCCGTCCAAATCAAGCACGGTGATTGATACGATCGTGCCGTTTGATTCGACCGGCACCCGCATTGACGTGAAGTTGAAGGACGGGGTGGGCAGTGGCCGCAATGGCGGTGTGGTAGAAGATGTACATCTGGCATCGCTGCGGGCGAATCTGGCCTTTATTGAGGCGCATCCCGATATGGCGGAGGATATATTGTATCTCATCCGCTCAGTGCGCAATTTCGATCGCCGCATCGGCATGGTGCTGGTGCGCCAGCCCGAACCTGACGGCCCGCTGCAGGTGGTGCTGAAAGGCCATGTGCGCGATTTTGGCGAGGTGGTGCTGCAGGTGCCGAAAGACGCGCCGCTGGCGCGCGCGGATGAATTGTTCTCCTGCTCGCTCGACTTCCTGCTCAAGCTGGGAGTTATTCCGTATGTGGGCGGGGTGGACGAGCAGCAGGATGCCGACATTCCTGCCTATCAGCATCGCGGCGAGCTGAGTGCGCCTGTGAGTAGTGCGGTCGATGTGAGCCATAACCGCATTACGATTCGCCTGAGTGCAGAGGTGATGCATTTGCTGGCGGTGCGCCAGCGGGTGGATATTGAAGAAATGGCGCGCAGTGGCATTCATACCGCGCTTGGCGAAATTGCGGTGCAGCCTGAAACCGTGGATGACGGGCACGGCGAGAGCCATACTATTTATCGGCTGGAAGGCGATATTAAGGCGTTTCAGGATTTCACCCTCTACCAAAGCACGCAGGCAGGCGGAAAGGCGCAGGCAAAAGACGATCAGATCGGCGAGAAAACCGCGAATATTGTGCGCGATGCGTCGTGGTTGCTGTACCGTCTGAAACAAGTGCCGGGTACGTTTGATATCACGTTGGATGGCAATATGGCCGTGCTTCAGCAAAAAGACGGGGTGGATGCCGAAGCGCTGGGCTTGCTGTATCGTGCGCATATTCCGTTCAAGGCGTATCCCGACGCGATTAAAGTGGATATTGCGCAAATGATGCAGGATGCTTTCCACTGGTCGCAAGCATTGTCGCGCCGTCAGGACGAACGCAATGCCGAGCGCGACACACCCGTTGCAACCCAGCAGCATCGTCCGCCGGCTTTTCTGCGCGACATTCAGCATCTGTTGTTGCGCGGCGAGGTGAAAGCGCTGGAGATGGACGACCATCGCCGCTGTTACCTGCTGGATGGCACATTGAATGCCGCAGGAGAAGACCGCCATTATCTGGTGGATACGCAGCAGGGCGAAGAGGTGAAAGCCGAGCATGACAGCAAAGGCAAGCTGGATGTGGCACGCAGTACGATTGCGGGCGGGCACAGAACCTATTTTGACTGGCAGGGCGACCGGCTGCAAGTGCAGACCAGCACATTGGTGGATGCGGTGGCGCGCCACATGCTGAACGGTAAAGTGCGCGTGCCCCATGGCAGCGAGCAGGGCGGCATGGTGCAGGTGCGCTACCATGCGGATGAGGGCGAGCAGGTGGTGCGGGCGTATGAGCAGGCGGCGCGGCTGGTCTATCGGTTGAGCAAGGCCAGCGGCATTGAGCGCATGCCGATGCGTTCGGTGGCGTTGATGAACGATATGGTGGAATTGCATGTGGAGCCGCTGGGCATTTTGCGCGACGAGGTGTTGCTGCATGATTTGTCGCAGGCGCATGCGCAGCTGACTCAGCCGCAACTGGAGCAAATGCTGCGCCAGATTCAGCAAAGCCTGCCACAGCCACGCAAGAGCGACTATCGCCGCGATGATTTGCTGGTGCTGGCTGACCGTACGTTGCAACTGGACGACACACTCAGCGCCATCGATGCGCAAGTGCGCGAGACCATGCATTACACCAGTGGCGGGCAAGCCAACGAACATCCCAATGCGGTGAATTATGCCGAGCGTATTCGTAGCGATCTGGGCGTGCTGGGGCTGCTGATTCACGAGTTGAGCAGCCAGATGGGGCTGGATGAGAATAAGCCGCATTCGGTGGCCGATATTATGCGCCGTCAAGGTTTGTACAGGCAGTTGGATCAGGTGCATGAAGTGCGCGAAAAACTGGCGAATCTTGGCTTTGCTATCGACCGACTGGACGAGCAATTAGGCGTGCTGCGCAAAAGCATCAGCGGCAGCAACACGCCTTATGGGGTGCGTGGCGGGCTGCGTCAGGCATTGGCGCAGACCATGCTGTATCTGGTGGATGCGCAGGCATTGGAGGCGGTGCAAAGCCATGGCGGCGAAGATTTGGCGGCACGTATGGCACCGTATGAGGCTAAAATGCTGCAATTATTCAACCCCGTCGACCGGCAGGATGACGGGCTGAAATTGCAGGATCTGAGCGTAGGGTTTGCCCAGCGTGCTTTTGAACATTTGATGCAGATGCCGCGTTACGGCGCGCAAGTGCCCGAGATTTTGCCGGTGGTGCGCTACCTGCTGGAGCGGGGCTATCCACAATGGACAGAAGCACAGGTGGATGCGGTGATTGGGCTGTATACGCGCGGGGTGGATGAAAAGGGGCTGGAAAAATCGCGCCGTCAGTTGTTGGCTGCAGGCTTTGATGCCAAAACGCCCAAGAAAGGGCTTGGCGTGCCGCATTTGTTGCAACAACGCGAAATGGCCGAACACTGGCATGCCGCAGAGCACGCCGAGGCGTATCAGCTGCCAGAGGACAAGCAGGCCGAGTTGGATGAGCGTATTCGCCGTGCGTATAAAACCCGCGCTGGCTATTATCTGAAATTGCTGCCCGCCCCGCTGGATGAACAGGCGGCCAGCCAAAGCGAAGCGGAGCGCAGTGCGTATGAAAGCAAGGCGCGGCATTGTCTGCAACAGGCTGGCCTCAGCGCTGACGAGATTGACGACAAAATTGTCAAAGCGCGTGGCAAGTTTGTGAAAGATGCACAAAAAGCGCATGCGCGCGGAATGGTCACACGCGTGGTGGATCTGGCAGAAGGCAAGCTGAAGGATGTGCTGGGTGTGATTGATGCGCCGGGCGCAGAAGCACGTGCGCGCGAGCTGATTACCCAGCAATTGGTGGGGCAGCACGAGACGACGCGCCGCCAACTCAGCAGCTATTTTCCGGAAGCGTATGGCGAGCTGAAACAGCGTAAAATGCTGTTGAATGCGCTGGGCAAGGTGCTGGAAGAAACCCACGATCTGCTGATGATTAAATACCATACGGTGCGCGATCTGGCGGGTGTGGTGAGTTTGTTGAATCAGGACCCCGCGCAGCAGCGCCATGTGGGCGATGCGCTGGCAACGCAAATCAACCATATTGTAAATCAGCTGCGTCACACGCCCGAGGTGTTTGGTCTGCAACAGGACGATGTGCAAGGCGCCAAAGACAGTTGCACCGCATTGGGCAAACGCGCATTGCAGCAGGCCGATGCACGCCTGCGGCAATTTGGCATTGTGCCCGAGGTGGATGAAGCGCAACAAAGCCTGCGTTTTCCGTTTGCGCGCTTGCTGGCGCATTTGCCAGAGCTGCTGGCCGAAGAGGGTGTGCAGCTGGCAGGTGACGCCGCCAAAGAGGCAACGCCAGCGGGCATTCGCGATGTGGATTTTGGCACGGTAATGCACAGCGTGGCCGATCAGGTGCGCAGGGCGCGGCCGTACCTTGCCATGCGCACCGAGATGGAATATGTGCAGGGCGAAGGCCGCATGCAGACGGTGTTTAGTGCGGCGTCGGCCAGTAAAGGACGCGATCAGTCGCTGATTGCGCAATGGATGGAGCGGTTTGCCACTTCGCATGCGGGGCTGGGCTGTCAGCTGGGGCATGCGGGCGATCAGACGCAGCTGAATGTGCCGGTAGAACGTGTGCAATATGCCTCGACCTTGCTGTGTGCGGTGAGTACGCTCAATCAGCAGCGTGCTGTGCGCGAGGTGAATCTAAGCCCGGATGGTACGCAATTGCAGGCCGTGGTGCAGATGCCACGCGGCAAGCAGGCGCGCGAGAAATTATTTGGCCATATCAAGCTGGCCTGTGCCGGTCTGATGCTGAAACCTCCTGCGTTTGACACGGCCATGCGCGGCAATGGAGGCGATAGTGTGAGTGTGCCGATTGCGATTGCGCCGGAATTGTTGGAATCCAAAGTGATCCCCCCGCGCGAAGCGAAATTGCAGGATGTGGCCGACGCTGCTCATGCCTATGCGATGACGCTGGGCGTGCCGGGCAGCGAGCGCCAGAAGCTGATGAGTCAGATTCGCAGCTTCCCCGAACGCCACCCGGATGGCGGTGCGGTGCGCAAAATTCTGAATGATGGCGGCTATCAGGAGGCGCAAACTCAGGTGGAGCGTTTGCTCTCACAGGAGCGCAGCAGCGGACGCACGCGCTAGCGCAGGCATAAAGATTTTCTCATTCACGTAAAAGGGAAGTGACGGGCTTAGCGCTGGCGGCTGATGGCTGCGTCCAATGGCTCGTGCACGCGGCGCGCCCACCGGGTGTTGGTGAAGTCGCGTATGTCCTGTTTCATGCGCAGCCCGTGATAGGGTAAATCGGTGGAGCGGCGTTGCACCAGGCTCAGCGTGTCCAGAAACTGGTCGGTGCGCATAAACTGCAATTGGTTGTCGCGCCCCAGCTGTGCCAATGTGTCGGTTAAGGGCATGGTAAGGTCGCGCAGGTGCGAATGCTGGCGCAGAATATAGTCGTGCAGATGAATCACGCCTTGCTTGTCGGGGAAAAGGTCGCTGTCGTGATTGACCAGCCAGACGGTGGAGTCGGGGTAGGTTTCGCAGGCAGTAGCAGCGGCTTCGGCTGCGGCGATCTCGCCCATGTTTTTGCGGCCGATACGTTTGGCGATATGCTGCGAGGCCACCATGCTGGTGAATGGCGGCATGGTTTCGCACCATTTGCGGTAATGGCGGTTGGAGAAATCCTTCTCGATTTGCAGCAGGCGTTCATCGCCGATTTCTTCGTAGACAATGTCGTGGAACGCGCTGGCATTGCGCGACACACTGCGATACAGCATCGACTCGAAGGCGCGGTAGAGGTTGGAGGGGCGGCCTTCATGCAGATTCTGGCGGCAACGTGCCAGCATGTCGCCGGCGTTGAACTGCCAGTAAAGGACGGGTTGGCCTTTGACCATGCGGGTCACGCCCGGCTGCCCGAAATAGCCGTTGATGGTGCTGTTGCCGGTGCGGTTGACAATGCCGTCCTGGCGCAGCCAGATGGTGCTGTTGCGGCCATCGCCCGCAGGGTCGAACTTGACGCATACATCCTGCCGGTTGGTGCAGCGTGTGTGGCTGTTGTCGGTGAGGGGCATGCCGCCGCTGCGTTCGACAATGCGCCAGAATTCGGCAAAGCTGATGCTGCCATTGATGACCGCGTCGGAGATAATTTTTTCGTAGGGGCAGCCGATGGAAGGCACTTTCAGATTCTGGTGCTGCATGATGTGGCTGTCGAGCGGGTTGCGGCATTCGTCGTTGATGCGTTGGTTCCAGGTGCGCTGGCATTCGCTGATATGGCTGATGACCTTGTCGAGCGCCGCGCAATGTGCGGGGGCAATGTCGGGTGCGTCGGCGAGGGCGGTGCGAATGGTTTTCAGATCGCGCACAGTGATGGCGCGCTCGTAAAATCCCTGCTCGTAGAGATGGTGTTTCAGCTTTTCGCGCGAGGGGTTTTCGCCCAGCGAGTCGACCTCGAAATGCAGGCTGCGCGCAATGGTGGGTATGGCTGATTGCGGCAATACCCCGCTGAAAATATAATGCTCCATTAGCAGGCGCGTGGGGCCGAGTGCTTCGTCGAGCGAGAAGCGTTCGCGCTTGACCGGATGGTCGGCACTGGCGGGCAGGCCAGCCAGCGTGTTGCCTTGTGCGCGATTGCCGCCCTGCTGCATGGCTGGGTTGTCAAACAGCTTCAGCTCGTCGCAAATGCTGCGCAAAAAACCGGTGGTGAGATAGCGCGCATCTTCCTCGGCTTTGCCTTTGGCGGCTTCGATGGCGGCGGGCTCTGCGCCTTGTGATTTGGCGGCATCACCGGCCTGCGAGGCGGCAAGGCGGCTCCAGCTATCGACTTTTTTCTTTACCTCATCGCGTTGCTTGTCGCTGATGCGCCCATCGCGGTAGAGCAGGTCGGCAAATTCTTTTGACTTAATAAAACGCTGCTTGGTGGATAGCGCGGTTTCGCGCCGTTCCATACGCTCGTTATATTGCTCCTCGTTGAGCAGGCCGAGCATGAAAAGCTGTCCGGCATGAATGCGCACCTGATCGGCCTGAAATGAATCGCCCAGCAATTGCTGTAAATCGCCGTAGGTGGGTTGGTAGTTGGGTAGCTCGCTGTCTTTCATGCTGCCAAACACCGCGAAGCTGGCTTGCAGGCCGTCGCAATAGCGTTTGGCGATTTCGGTAGGCTGGATGGTGTCGGGATGCTGCGCCACAAAATGCAATACGGTGCGCAGCTGGTCTTTGATTTGTAACCCTTCGGCGCTGCGCCAGCCGCCGCGTGGCGAGGCCATCACATAAAACTCGATCAGCTCGTTCAGCTTGTCGGGATTGTCTTTGGCCTTTTCCATTTCGGCGCGCATGCGCGGCAGGCTAATGGGCAGAATACCGGTCAGCTCATAGAATACATGGTCGGGAATGATAATGCGATCAACCGTCGCATCACCGTGGCCGTTGGCGTGCAACAGGCTCTCCAGCGGGGCGATGCTGTGGGTGTGCGGGTC
>PBPD01000135.1 GCA_002725445.1 Rickettsiales bacterium | reverse complement strand
TGGACATCACAATCAGCTTGCTTGCAACAGGATATTATTTCATGCACTTCCTGGTGCTGATGCCGCTGATTGCTAAAATAGAAAAACCTCTCCCACTACCGCAAAGCATTGGTACGCCAGTGTTGCCGGTGAAAGAAAAAACAGAAGGAGCGTCTGCATAATGCGTATTGTTCTGACTTTTGTAGTAGTACTGTTTTCGGCTGCAACCGCAGCGTGGGCAGCAGGTGATGTGCATCATCCCAAGCAATTGCGTTGGCAATTTGATGGTGTGTTCGGCACCGTAGACGATGTGTCTGCACAGCGTGGTCTGAAAGTGTATCGCGAAGTTTGTGCAAACTGTCATGGCATGACACGCATTCCTTTCCGCAAACTGACCGACATTGGCTTTAGCGAAGCAGAGGTGAAGGCACTGGCGGCGGAATATACCGTAGAAGATGGACCGAACGACGATGGCGAGATGTTTGATCGTCCTGCACGTCCGTCGGACAAATTCCCTGCGCCATTTGCTAACGAGAAAGCAGCGCGTGCGGTAAATAACGGCGCGTATCCTCCGGATCTTAGCCTGATGGTGAAAGCGCGTCCGGATGGGGCAAATTATCTCTATTCGTTGCTTACTGGCTATCAGGATGCACCGGCGGATATGGATGTGCCTGCCGGTCAATACTACAACCCGTATTTCCCAAATGGTCTGATCTCGATGGCACCGCCATTGATGGATGATATGATCGAGTATGAAGACGGCACCACTGCTAGTGTCGACCAAATGTCGAAGGATGTAGTGAACTTCCTGCAATGGGCGGCTGAGCCTGAAATGGAAGAGCGTAAGCGTATGGGTATCCGTGTGATCTTGTTCTTGCTGGTGGCGACCATTCTGTTCTACATCTCGAAGAAACGCATCTGGAAAGACGTAAAGTAAACGCCTTGCTGATCTAAGAGGCTTCTGTGGACATAACATCGGTATGGCAGGCCGTGCTGCTTGGGTTGGTCGAAGGGCTAACCGAGTTCATACCGGTGTCCTCTACAGGCCATCTTATCCTTCTTATAGATATTCTGGGGTTCCAAGGGCCTCCGGGTAAGGTTTTCGAGATCATTATCCAGCTGGGTGCCATTCTGGCTATTTGCTGGTTATACCGCGTGCGTTTCTGGCAGGCGGTTATTCATGCGCATGATGATCCGGCGCAGCGGCGATTTATCTTAGCGATTGTGATTGCCTTTTTGCCTGCAGCCGTGCTGGGCGTCATGTTCCATGGCTTTATCAAGGCCGTTCTGTTTGACCCGTTGGTCGTAGCGACCATGCTGGTAATAGGTGGGGTGCTCATCATTATCATTGAGCGCGTAAAGCCTGCACCCATCCATTTTGCGGTGAGTGGATTTTCCTACCGGCTGGCATTGGCCATTGGTTTTTGTCAGGCGTTGGCGATGATTCCCGGTGTGTCGCGTTCGGGCGCAACCATCATGGGTGGGCTGATGCTAGGTGTTGACCGCAAGGCGGCAACTGAATTTTCATTCTTTCTGGCCGTGCCGACCATGTTAGGCGCCACGGTTTATGACAGCTATAAAAACTGGGAGCATTTATCGAGTGCGGACAATTGGCTGATTGTAGCGATTGGATTTGTATCGGCTTTCTTAGCCGCCATGCTGGTGGTGCGCTGGGTCATCGCGTTTATCAGCAAACATGGTTTTATTCCCTTTGCCTGGTACCGCATTGCGGTGGGCAGCGTGATGTTGGTGTTGCTGCTTAGCTAACGGATTTGTTCTTGCGGAAATAACTGCGCAGTTGCGTACGATCGACCGCGCCCAAACATAAAGCACATGCCCCATAGCTAAACATGCCACTGCCAACCAACAGGCACAGTGCCAGAATGCGTTCGCTGAGCGTGCCTTCAAACTGCACCACGAGATAATGATGCATATTCCAGATAATCAGACCCATGAAGGCGCTGGATGCCGCCATACGCCATAAGCGTTTGCGTAATGCGGGATCAGGGCGGAAATGGCCACGGCGATAAAGTATCAGCCCCATAAGGACCGCATTGCACCAACCGGCGATGCTGGTGGCCATGGCGAGGCCGACATGCGCGTAATATTGCATGAGGATCAGGTTTAAGACCAGATTGACCAGCACACAGAAAGTCGCAATGTAGAAGGGCGTTTTGGTGTCACGGTTGGCGAAAAATCCGGGTGCAAATACTTTCACTAATACGAAAGCGGGCAGGCCGCACCCATAGGCGATGAGCGCAGTATAAGTGGCGAGAGTGTCCTGTGCCGTAAACTCGCCATGCTGGAACAGTACCGAGATGAGCGGCTCTGGAATCAGCACGAGCGCCGTGGCAGCAGGCAGGCTAAATAATAGCACCAACTCGAGCGCACGATTAAGCGAATGGCGTGCTGCGTTGTGATTGCCTTCGCGGATTTGCCGGGACAGCATGGGCAATAATGCAGTGCCAACCGCCACGGCAATAATGCCAATCGGCAATTCATTCAGCCGGTCTGCATAATAAAGATAGGACACGCCTTCATCAAAGTTTGAGGCCAGCACGACATCGACCAGCAAGTTGATTTGTGCCACACCTGCACCTAATGCGGCAGGCGCTATAAGCTTGAGCAGTTCGCGCACATGGGAGGTAAGTTTTGGCAAGGCAAGGCCGGGCAGGGCATCGGCTCGCATACACATTATTATCAGCCAGACAAGCTGCACCACGCCTGCTAGCAATACGCCAAAAGCAAGCGCATGGGCGGGGGTGTCGGCCAACTCTGCCAATAGCAATGCGCCGATGAGGCAGATATTAAGCAGAATAGGGGTAGCCGCAACGGCGGCAAAGCGTTGCAGCGAATTGAGAATGCCACTGAGTAATGATACCAGCGAGATGAACAGAATATAGGCAAATGTGATGCGGGATAGCACCACGGTCAGGTCAAATTTTTCGGGGTCATCAATAAATCCCGGTGCAAAAAATGGCAAAATCCAGGGCATGCCGATGATAAAAATGGCATTTAATAACAACAGTATAAACAGCAATACCGATAACACTTCGCGGGCAAATAGGAGTGCGGCCTCGCGCCCGTTATCGCTGAGCGTGCCTGCAAAGAGCGGCACAAAGGCTGAATTAAACGCGCCTTCTGCAAATAAACGCCTGAAGAAATTAGGGAGTTTGAAGGCAACAAAGAAGGCATCCGACAGCCAACTGGCGCCTATAGCATTGGCGATGAGTATGTCGCGTACAAAGCCACAGATACGTGAAATTAGGGTAAAAAACCCAATGGTTATGCTAGATTTCACTAACGACATACGTTATCAATGCCTGCAATGAATAAGGTTATTATGCGCAGCAATACCATCGTAAGTCGGCCACAAAGGCAAGAGAAACCATGTTAATCGCATTGCAGATTATAGGTGGACTGCTCATGTTGGTGGCAGGTGGTGAAGCGCTGGTGCGCGGTGCGGTCTCGATTGCGCGCGCGCTGGGCATACCGATTATTGTGATTGGCCTGACGATTGTGTCGTTAGGCACATCGGCGCCTGAAATGGTGATCAGCGTGCATGCGTCCTTGAGTGGCCATCCCGACATAGCGCTTGGAAATGTGATTGGCAGCAACATTGCCAATGTGCTTTTGGTGCTGGGCGCAACAGCGCTGATTTATCCTGTTACCGTCGAACCAGATATGATCCGCCGCGATGGCATGCTGATGGTGTTGGTGACGGTGCTGCTGGTAATTTTTATGGCGACAGGCGTACTGACGAGGCTTGAGGGGGGTATCTTTCTGGCCGTGATGGCGGGATATCTCTTTTATCTATGGCGCACGGTGCGTAGCGGCAAAAACAAAGAGCTGGTCGAAGAATTAAAAGAAGAAACCGATGTGCATTATCCCACATGGCTGGCATGTGTGATGTTGGCTGCCGGGTTAGGCTTGTTGATGCTGGGTGCAGATATTCTGGTGGGTGGTGCATCAGACTTTGCCCGTATTCTGGGTGTAACCGAAGGGGTGATTGGCCTGACGATTGTGGCAGTGGGCACCTCGGCACCTGAGCTGGTGACATGCGTAGTGGCGGCGTATCGTCGTCATTCCGATATTGCGATTGGCAATGTGGTGGGCAGTAATCTCTTTAATATCTTTGCCGTGCTGGGCGTTGCCTCGGTGATTGCACCGATTCCGGTTTCGCCGCAATTCTGGGAAGTGGATATATGGATCGCTGTCGCGGTGTCGCTGATTCTGTTGCCTATTATGTTAACCGGCAAAACGGTTTCGCGTCTGGAAGGGGGCTTGCTATTGGCAGGTTATATCGCTTATACCCTCTATCAATATACGATTGGCGCCCAATAAGGAGATTCTACACATGAAGCGTTTACGTCTGGTTCCGCAAGAAACTGCGTATGATTTTATTCGCCTGCGCTGGATAGGATTTGTGGTGTCGTTGCTGTTTATGGTGGCCACTGTGGGAGTTATTGTACAGGAAGGTATCAATTTCGGTATCGATTTTACGGGCGGTATTCTCATGGAGGTACGTACGCCTGAGCCTACGACCTTGCAGGTGTTCCGCGATGTGTTGGATCGCCCGGAATTTGGGGAAGTAAGTTTGCAGCATTTCGGCGATGATCGCGAAGTGCTGATTCGCATTCAAACCAGTGATACCGAAGAGCAGGCCGCGCTGGTGGAAGAAGCAAAAGATATTCTGGAAGCAGAAATGCCTGCGCTGGAATACCGTAAAATTGACTATGTAGGCCCGACCGTTGGCCAGGAACTGATTCAATCGGGTTACTTGTCGCTGGGCGTCGCGTTTGCTGCGGTGCTGATGTATATCTGGTTCCGCTTTGAGTGGCAGTTCGGGGTGGGGGCAGTTGTGGCTCTGCTGCATGATGCGTTTATTATGGTAGGGTTTTTTGCGCTCACACGCTTTGATTTTGGCCTGACCTCTATTGCGGCTATTCTGACGGTAATCGGTTATTCCATTAATGACTCGGTGGTGATTTATGACCGTATTCGCGAGAATCTGCGCAAATACAAGAAAATGCCACTGACGGAGGTGCTAAACCGCTCTATTAACGACACATTGTCACGTACTGTAATGACAGGTGTTACCACAATTCTGGCAGCAGGTGCGCTGGCAGTATTTGGTGGTGAAGTGCTAAAAGGCTTTAGCTGGGCGCTGGTGTTTGGTGTGGTAGTGGGTACGTATTCCTCCGTGTTTGTCGCAGCACCTATTCTGCTGTATTTCGGCATTCGCAACGAACAGGACGAGACCGCACCTGCGGCCAGTTAATCGATGCGTATTGTACGTGGCCATAACTCTATACCTGCTATGGCGCAGGGCAGTGTATTGGCACTCGGCAATTTTGACGCCGTGCATCGCGGCCATCAGGCTGTTATTCACACCGCACACGCCAAAGCCGCAACGTTAGGTGCGCCCGCAGCGGTTATGACGTTTGAGCCGCATCCGCGCTATTTCTTCTCCAGCTCCAAACAGCCTATCCGTCTGGTGCCGTTTCATCACAAGGCGCGTCTGCTGCAGGCGCATGGGGTGGATGTGTTGTTTGTGATGGGCTTTAACGAAGCTTTTTCGCAGATAAGCGCTGAAGCCTTCATACAGGATATTTTGGTGAAGCAGCTGCAAGTGCGGCATGTGGTAACCGGAGAGGACTTTATTTTTGGCCATAAGCGCGGTGGCAACGCCGACATGCTGGAAGCCTATGCCAATGAAACGGAGGCGTTTGGGTTTTCGCGTGTGGTGCCTGTGGGTGGCCGCGAGCATATCTTCTCTTCGTCCTTGGTGCGTAGTTTTGTGCAAGCGGGGCAAATGCGCAAAGCCGCAGACATTCTGGGACGCCCCTACGAGATGATCGGCCGCGTGCAACATGGCGACAAGCGTGGCCGCACGATAGGATTTCCCACAGCCAATATTATCCCACCTGCCATCACACTGCCCGCCAAAGGTGTGTATGCCGTGCGTGTCGCAATCTATGATGAGATGGACATTCAGGCCGAGCCGCATTGGTATGACGGGGTGGCGAATTTTGGTCAGCGCCCTACGTTTGCCGGCACGCGCATGCAGTTGGAGGCGCATTTGTTTGACGTTGAGAAAGACCTGTATGATAAACGGTTGCGTGTACAATTTGTGCGGCATGTGCGCGACGAGAAACCCTTCGACGGGGTAGATGCGTTGAAGGCGCAAATCGCACGTGATTGTGAGACAGCACGTGCGTATCTGGCAATGGAGAATAGGTAGATGGCTTTTACAAAATTAACGCGCCAATGGGGACTGCTCACCGCCGCGACCGTGTTTGTGCTGGACCAGATCACTAAGTGGGTGATTCTGGATGTGGTGGAGCTTCCTGTCTTACGAAGCATTGAGGTGACCAGTTTTTTCAATCTGACCATGGTTTGGAATTATGGTGTCAGTTTTGGCATGTTGGCGCATCCGGGAACCGAAGTGCCGTATTTTCTTATTGTGGCTACGTTGGTTATCGTCGTAGCGTTAGTGGTGTGGCTGCGCAAAGTGACAGACCGCTATGTTGCGCTTGGCCTAGGTTTCATCATTGGTGGCGCGCTGGGCAATATCATCGATCGCATTCGCTTTGGTGCGGTGGCAGACTTTCTGGATGTGCATGCTTACGGCTATCATTGGCCTGCGTTTAATGTCGCCGATAGCGCGATTTTCATTGGCGTGATCATTTTGTTGTGGGATGGGCTACTTCGCAAGTCTCCTTCTGCTTGAGTTTACTGTATGCTGCGCTATGTTAGCAGCATGCAAAAACTAATTTTACCCTTTCTGCTTTTATGCGCCGCCTGCACCAGCGGGGAAGTGCGCGATAATCTGGGCATGAATCGCGCGGCTCCGGATGAATTTAAGGTGGTGTCGCGCCCGCCATTGAGTGTGCCGCCAGAGTTTTATATGCGCCCACCCGAGCCGGGTGCGCCACCGCGTATTACCGGATCGACTGAAGAACAGGCAGAGTCTTTACTTTTGCGCCGTGGCGAGCCATCGCGTCCGCGCAGCCTTGAGGAAATGGTGCGTGGCCCCGCTGACACAGCTGTCGGCGTGGTAATGAGCAAGCCGCTTGCCAGCACGGGCGAATCGACTTTGTTGAGCAAGGCGGGCGCAGGGGCGGCTGATCCTGATATTCGCAGCAAACTCTATACCGATAAGACCGACGAGCCCGAAACCGGATTTACCGACGGCGAGTATGGGCTGGACTTTTTGCTGGGCAAAGGCGGCGAGCCGGTGGTGGATGCGAGTGAAGAAGCCAAGCGTATTCGCCGCAACAAAGACGAGAATAAGCCGATTAATGAAGGTGAAGTAGAAGTGCTCGATCCGCAGGATCGTTCCACCGTAGAACGGATATTTGATTTTTAATCTATGCGCCGACTCCTCATAGGCTTTGTTTTGCTTGCTGTCATTGCAGCTGCCGCGTGGTGGTTTGGCAAGCCGTATTGGGTGGCCAAGCCTGCGGCACAGGCGGCCTATCAGGCAGAAATTCATAAAGACAAGCTGGCCAATGGGCTGGAAATAGTGGTGCTGCCTAATCATCGTGTGCCCGCCGTAAGTCATACATTGTGGTTTCGGGTGGGCGCTGCCGACGATCCGGAAGGGCAGTCGGGCTTGGCGCATTTTGTCGAGCATATGATGTTCAAAGGCACGCCCACTGTGCCCGAGGGTGAGTATTCGCAGATTATTCAGCGCTTAGGGGGCAACCATAATGCATTCACCGGACGCGATTTTACGGCCTATTATGTGAATATAGCCAAGGATCATCTGGCGCGGGTGATGGAACTGGAAGCAGATCGCTGGCAACATTTGTCGCCTAGCAAAAGCGGTTTTGAGAAAGAGCGCGAAGTGATTATTGAAGAGCGCTTTAGCCGGATCGAAAATAATCCGAGTGCCCTGCTGGCCGAGCAAATGAACGCCATGCAATTTTTGCATCATCCTTACCGCAAGCCCGTGATCGGTTGGAAGCACGAGATGCAGCAGCTCAATGCCGAGCAGGTGGGGGCTTTTATCGAGCGCTATTATCAGCCTAAGAATGCACTGTTGGTGGTGGCAGGTGACATCACACTGGACGAATTGCGCCCCCTGGCTCAGCAATATTACGGTGGGTTGGCGAGTGGTGCAGATGTGCAGCGCCAATGGCTGGACGAACCGCCGCAGCGTTCTGAGCGTAGTGTGCGTGTACGCCATGCGCTGGTGAAACAGCCAATCTGGCGTCGTACGTATGTCGCGCCCAGCCTGTCGCATGGCGCTAGCGAACATGCCGTGCCCGCTGCGTTGCTGGCACATATGATGGGTACGGGCAAAGGCAGCATTTTCTATCAAAAGCTGGTGGTAGAGCAGAAACTGGCAAGCGGCGTGGCGGTATATTATAGCCCGCTAGCGCTTGGGCCTTCTACCTTGACCATTCACGTGACACCCGCCCCGGGCATTGCGCTGGAGACGGTGGAGCGGAGTGTTGACACATTGCTGAGCAATCTGGATTCGCATATCAGTGCAGCGCATATGGAGCGCAGCAAAACGAAATTGAAAGCCGAAACTATTTTCGCACAGGACAGCCTCGAAGGTATCGCACGCTATGTGGGATATTTACGCATGTCGGATTTGCCAGCAGATTACCTGCATGGCTGGCCGCAAGCACTGGATGCTGTAACGCGTGCGCAGTTGCTGGATGCGGCGGCACTGATTATAAAGCCGCGCCGCTCGGTGACGGGTTATTTGCTGCAGGAGGATGACAATGCGCCTGTGGAGTAAGCTATTCTGTGCGGCAACTATGCTGCTTTTGCCATGGCAGGCAGCCGCGGTGGAAGTGCAGGAGGTGCAGACCAATGGTATAACCGCGTGGCTGGTTGAAGATTATAGCGTGCCGGTGGTGAGCGTGATGGTGGCGTTCCGCGATGCGGGTTCCGCCAGTGATACGGAAGATACGCAAGGGCGCGCGGCAATGGTGGCAGGCCTGTTGGATGAAGGGGCGGGAGAACTGTCTGCCAAAGCATACCAGCAGCAGCTGGACAGCCACGCCATTGATGTAAGTTTTGATGTATCCGATGATTTGCTGAGTGCAAGCACATACAGTCTGGCCGATAAAAGCGAAGAGGCGTTCCGCCTGCTTGGGCTGGCGCTTACCGACCCGCGTTTTGATGAGGCAGCGCTAACGCGTGTGAAGAACCAGATGATTAGCCTGCAACAGATTTTGCAGCAAAAGCCAGATTATGTGGCCGCGCAAAAATGGCGCCAGCTTGCCTACCCAGAGCATCCATACCGTTTTGCACGTTATGGCACACAGCAAACCGTGGAGGCATTGACGCGCGAGCAATTAACGGCATTTCAGTCGCGCTATTTAAGCAAACGCAATATGATTATTGGTGTATCGGGAGCAATCAGCGCCCAGCAGTTGAAGCAATATATGCAGGCATATTTCGATACGCTGCCAGAGGCGTTTCTGCCTGAGAAACGCATAATGCCGACCGAAATGGCTGCAGGCCCTATCGCCCAACATGTAGAAAAAGAAAGCGCGCAAACCAGCGTCTTGCTTGGCATGCCGTCTGTGCCGCGCGATCACCCGGACTTTTACGCGGTGTATCTATTGAATCAGGCGATTGGCGGTGGCGGGCTCACCTCGCTGCTTAGTCAGGCCGTGCGCGAAGATGAAGGGCTGACTTATGGTATTTACAGCCGTCTGGATGTAGATTTGCATAGCAGTAGTTGGCGTGGGGCGTTTTCGACACGCCCGGAAAATGCCGACAAGGCCATTGCTCTGGTGCGTAAAACGCTGCTTGCGGTCAAACAAAAAGGCATTGATGCCCAGACATTCAACGACGTGAAAGCCTATGTAACCGGCTCTTTCCCTCTCAATCTGGATAGTACGGGCGGGATTGCCGGCTATCTGGTGAGCATGCAGCTTTATGCGCTTGGGCAGGATTACCTGCAGAAACGTAATAGTTATTTCGAGGCCGTGACGGTGCAGGATGTAAACCGTGTGGCAGATTATTTGCTGCAACATATCGATAATAGTGTGCTGGTAACGGCGGGACCAACATCAGCCGAAGAAGGTGTGACACAACCATGATTGAGTGGAATGTTGGGCAAACGCTGGATGCGCTGGATGCGCCAATCGTAGCCGAATATAACCGTTTACTTGCGCAGGCAGAAGAAGGCTTTAGCCAGCTGCAGGCGCGTGCCGATGCGGGCGAGCTGCCCGCTTTGAACTTGCCGTATGAAATGCTGGATCTGGATAATATTCAGCAGTCTGCCAAGCGCCTGCGCCATCACAGTGAAGGGCTGGTGGTGTGTGGCACGGGTGGCTCGAGCCTGGGCGGGCAAACCGTATGTGCGCTCGGGGATGGAAGCTTTCCGGTAGAGTTTATCGATAATGCGGCTCCGGTTACGCTTACGCGTTTGTTGGCACGTCCGGATCTGCATCGTTTGTCATGGCTGTTTGTGAGTAAGTCGGGCGGCACGGTGGAAACGGTGAGTCAGGCGGCTGCTATTCTGCCTGTGCTGAAGAAACGTCTGGGCGATAAGCTGCCCAAGCAGGCCATGGCAATTACCATGCCGGGCGCGCGGCCATTGCGTGAGCTGGCTGAGCAATATGCCTTGCCGATTCTGGATCATGACCCGCATGTAGGGGGGCGCTATTCTGTATTGTCGCTGGTGGGCTTGTTGCCTGCGTGTGCGGCGGGCGTGAATATCAAGCAGCTACGTGCAGGAGCGGGGCTTGCACTGGATAGCTGTCAGGACAATATCACCGCGAGTTTTGCAGCACAGGGCGCGGCACTGTCGGTGGCTACCATGCAGGCGTATCCGATGCAAATATGCATGCCGTATAGTGATCGTTTGCGGCATTTCGCTGCATGGTATCAGCAATTATGGGCGGAGAGCATTGGTAAGGATGGCAAAGGCTCCACGCCAATCCGTGCGATTGGTTCGGTCGATCAGCATAGCCAGCTGCAATTATGGCTGGACGGACCGGCGGACAAGTTATTTACCCTGCTGACGCTGGATCATCGCGATACGGGACCGCGTATGGCGGCGGATTTACCTGAATCCATCGCACATTTGCGCGGGCAGCCCGTGGGCAACGTGATGCACGCCTTGCAGCACGGCACTGTTGAAACCCTGCGCGCACATAACCGACCATTGCGGCATATCGCGATAAAGCGCCTTAGCGAGCAAACACTGGGCGAATTGCTGATGATGTTTATGCTGGAAACCATGCTGGCGGCCAGCATGATGGGGGTAGATGCATTCGATCAGCCTGCTGTGGAGCATGGCAAACAAATAGCCCGCCATTATCTGATGGAGCGGGGTAAGGCATGAGCCTGCGCATTCTGCCAGACACGCTGGTAAACCAGATCGCGGCAGGCGAGGTGATAGAGCGCCCGGCTTCGGTGGTAAAAGAGCTGGTAGAGAATGCGATTGATGCAGGCGCTACGCAAATAGACGTGCAGCTGCGTCAGGCAGGCAAAAGCAGTATTATTATTAGCGATAACGGCAAGGGAATGAGCCGGGACGAACTGGCGTTAGCGGTGCAGCGTCATGCTACTTCCAAGTTGCCGGATACGGATTTGCTCAATATTCATTTTCTGGGATTTCGCGGCGAAGCGCTGCCTTCCATTGGTTCGGTCAGCAAGCTTGCGATTACCTCACGCAATGCCGATGACGAAAATGCATGGTGCATTCGTGTGGAAGGCGGCAAAGTCTATGCGCCTGAACCCGCCGCCGGCACGCAAGGCACACGCGTGGAGGTGCATGATTTGTTTTTTGCGACGCCTGCGCGCTTAAAATTCCTGAAAGCGGATCGCACTGAAACCAGCAATGTGTCCGATATTATTCAGCGCCTAGCGATGGCACATCCCGATATTGGCTTCTCACTCAGTTCGGACGGGCGCAAGCTCAGCCGCTTTGATGCCACACAAGGCGAGCTGATTGATGAACGGCTGCGGCGGCTAGGTCAGGTGCTTAGCAAAGAATTCGAGGAAAATGCCGTGCCGCTGGATGTGGAACGCGACGGCATGCGCCTGTGTGGCTATGCAGCGTTGCCAACCTATAACCGAGGCACTTCCACGGCGCAGTATTTGTTTGTTAATAATCGTCCCGTGCGCGACAAGCTTTTGTTAGGGGTTGTGCGTGCCGCTTACCAGGATTTTCTGGCGCGTGATCGCTATCCGGTGGTCGCGCTTTATCTAGAAGTAGACCCGCATGAAGTGGATGTAAATGTGCATCCCGCCAAGGCCGAGGTACGTTTCCGGCATAGCGGCGCTATTCGCGGTATGATTCTGGGCGCACTTAAACATGCGCTGGCCGATGCAGGCTTTCGCGCTTCTACCACGGTGGCACAGCAGGCATTGTCCGCCTTCAAGCCTGAGGGCCGCGCGCCTTTGCCATTTGGTGGTGGCTCAGGTGGTGCGGCCGGTATGAGCGGTTCGCATTTTGCGCCAGCCGCACATGCCCCGGCTTATAGTGGGCATGCACAATTCAGCCCCTCCCATTTGGCTGAAGCAGCCGCATTGACCTACAGCCCTGCGCCTGCGCATGCGCCAGCCTCCCTATTGCCCGATGCCATTGCCGCACCTGCGGCCCGCATGCACGACACCGTTTCGGATCCGGAATTAAAAGCCTATCCGCTGGGTGCTGCCTGTGCCCAACTGCACGATACCTATATTGTGGCGCAGACCAATAATGGCATTGTGATTGTGGATCAGCATGCTGCGCATGAGCGTTTGGTCTATGAGCAAATGAAAGTGCAAATGGCTGAGCGCGGCATTACGCGACAGAGCTTGCTGATTCCTGAGGTGGTGCAGATTGGTGCCGATGCAGCCGATGCTCTGCTAGCGCGCAACGAAGAATTGTCGGAGCTTGGTTTGGTGCTGGAACCGTTTGGTGAAGGGGCAGTGGTGGTGCGTGAAACACCCGCCTTGCTTGGTGAGATGGATGTGCAGGGATTGCTGCGCGATTTGGCAGATGAACTGGACGAATACGGCGAAGCGCTGGCACTGCGCGACAAGCTGGAGCATGTATGTGGCACGATGGCCTGCCACGGTAGTGTGAGAGCGGGCCGCAAGCTTAGCATAGACGAGATGAACGCATTGCTGCGCCAGATGGAAGCCACGCCACATTCTGGTCAGTGTAATCATGGGCGGCCGACCTATGTTGAACTTCAATTGCCCGATATCGAAAAACTGTTTGGCCGTCGCTAACAATACCCTTATAAGGTCACCTGATGGACATCCTGTATTACATTATTCTGATTGCTTCGACGCTGGTTTTCACCGCATTGGCTGTGGCGGGAGTGGGGCTTCTGCTCAACTGGTTGCAGGTGATTGATAGCCCTAACGAACGCAGCAACCATACGCTCGACACGCCTACCGGGGCAGGCATTGCTATCAGCGTGATTTTGATAGGGTTTTTGACGGTCGCAAATGCACCGGGCAATATGCTGGTGGCGGCGTTATTTTTAGCGGGTTTGTCGTTTTTGGATGATATGCGCGGCTTACCTGTAAAAATCCGTCTTGGCATGCAGGCAGTCGCTATTGTGTGGGCGGTGACAGCCATTAATGGCTCTATCACGCAAGGGTTTTTGCCTTATTGGGCGGAAGTGCCGTTGGTAATGCTGGCGTGGCTGTGGTTTACGAACCTGTATAATTTTATGGATGGGATCGACGAGATCACCATTACCGAAACCGCAAGTATTGGCCTTGGTCTGGTGTGTGTGGGGCTTGCCGTGCCTGAATTGCCGCGTTCGCTCTCGATCGACGGTGTGCTGATGGCAACCGCAGTACTCGCATTTTATCCCTTTAATCGCCATCCCGCGCGTTTGTTCATGGGAGATTCAGGCAGTGTGCCATTGGGCTTTATCACAGCGTTTTTACTGCTGCAAACTGCGGCGGCGGGTTATTGGTCGGTGGCGCTTATTTTGCCTGCTTACTATATTGCCGATGCAAGCTTCACGCTGATAAAGCGTGCAGCGGCAGGCGAGAAGATCTGGCAGGCGCATTCGCAACATTGCTATCAGAAAGCCGCACGCAACGGCTGGCGGCATGATGATATCAGCCGTCATATTCTGGCGCTGAATATGGTGTTGATTATGTTGGCAGCGCTTTCAAGCCTGCATCTATACGCCGCTATCGGCTGCACCTTGCTGGCCTATCTCTTGGCGGGCGGCATGATGCGCTATCTGGCCCGCGCAAAGCCAAAGGAAGCGCTGCATGAGCTGGCTGGCTAGGATTCCACGTAATTTTATCGTGCTGCTGCATGATGCGCTTATGGCGGCGGTCAGCTTTGTAGCCGCACTCTATTTGCGCCTAGGCAGCGACACGCTGCTGCATACGGAGAGCTATCTGGTAGGCGGCACGGTATTGTTCACCGTGGTGCTGACACTTGTGATGCTGGCGACACGTCTGTATCGGCGGGTATGGCGCTATGTCGCATTGAAAGACCTGGCCGATATTACACAGGCAGCGGCGCTGTCGATCCTGATCTTCTATCTGTTGCTGTTCCAGTTGACACGCCTCGAGATGGTGCCGCGTTCGGTGCCGCTTATCCATTTGCTCGTATTATTGGCGCTACTGTGCGGCACGCGCTTTGTGTGGCGCGCCCTGAAAGACCGCACACTTAACGTACATATCACGGGTAAGGGTGCCAGCGGTGTGCCTGTGCTGTTGGTGGGAGCGAATGATAATGCCGAGATGTTTATTCGTGAATCGGCGCGCAACCCCGGCTTTGCCTATCGCGTGGTGGCGCTGGTAGACAATCAAAGCCAGATGGCCGGCCGTTCGGTGCATCGGGTGCGTGTGTATGGTGCCATCGAGGAGATACCGACTATCTTGCGGAAACTTGAGCGCAAAGGCATTAAGCCGCAGCGCATGATCATTACCGATACCCATATAGACGGCACCGATGTGCGCCGTATTCTGGACATGGCGGAAGACGCAGGCATTAGTGTCGCACGTTTGCCGCGCCTGACCGACTTTGCCAGTACGGAACGTAACCGGTTTGATATTCGACCGATTGATGTGGAAGACGTGTTAGGCCGCCCGCAAACCATGCTGGATCGCGATGCGATGCGCCATTTGGTACGCGACAAGGTGGTGCTGGTGACAGGAGCAGGTGGCTCGATTGGGGGAGAGCTGGTGCGCCAGATTGCGGCTATGCGCCCCTCCGAGCTTATCATGCTGGATAATAACGAATACCATCTCTATCAGATTGATGCGGAGGTACAGGAACGCCAGCCAAAGGTGAACCGTCGCCAAATGCTCGCCGATGTGCGCGATAAAGAATATATTGAGAAGATTCTGCACGAACATAAGCCGCATATTGTGTTTCATGCAGCGGCCATTAAGCATGTGCCTATCGCGGAGGCGCATGCGGAGGAAACCGTACTGACCAATGTGAGTGGCACGCGCCATGTGGCGGATGCGTGCGTAGATGCAAATGTACCGCTTATGGTGCAGATTTCGACGGATAAGGCCGTGCGGCCAACCAATGTGATGGGCGCATGCAAGCGCATTGGCGAGACCTATTGTCAGGCGCTGGGTGAACATCAGGACGTGACGCGTTTTATAACGGTGCGGTTTGGAAATGTGCTGGGCTCGACTGGCTCGGTCATCCCGCTCTTTCAAAAGCAGTTGCAGCGCGGTGGCCCGCTGACCGTCACCCATCCGGACATGACGCGCTATTTCATGACCATCCGCGAGGCCGTGCAGTTGGTGTTGCAGGCTGCGGCGTTGGGCGAGGCGGAGAAAAAGCGTAAACCCCGCATCTATGTGCTGGACATGGGCGAGCCAATTAAAATCGAGCATTTGGCGCTACAGATGATCCGTCTGGCGGGACTGGAGCCTTATAAGGATATCGGCATCGATTATATCGGCCTGCGTCCGGGTGAAAAATTGCATGAAGAGCTGTTTTATGACGAGGAAGCGCTGGGTGAGACCTCGCATGCGGGCATTCATTTAGGCTCGGCGCGCGAAGTTGGTTATAAAACCTTTGCAAAAGCGCTTGATTCGCTGCATAAAGCAGCCACAAAACGCCAGCGCGACAAGGTGCTTGAGGCCTTGCGAGAGCTGGTGCCCGATTATACACCACAAACCCGATAGGTATGAGTATGGCTACCCCGATTCGACGCGCGTTATTATCTGTTTCTGATAAAACCGGACTGATCCCCTTTGCAGAATTTCTGATCTCGCAGAATGTGGAGATATTATCTACAGGGGGCACGGCGCGCGCATTGCGTGAGGCGGGCATAGAGGTAAAAGATGTGTCGGCACATACCGGCTTTCCGGAGATTATGGACGGACGGGTGAAAACCCTGCATCCCAAAATCCATGGCGGGATACTGGCGCAACGCGGCGTTGCCGAGCATCAAAAAGCGATGGAAGAGCACGCTATCGACCCAATTGATCTGGTGGCAATCAATCTCTACCCGTTTGAGGCGACCGTTGCCAAAGGCGCGAGCGACAGCGACATTATTGAAAATATTGATATCGGTGGGCCAGCCATGGTGCGTGCGTCTGCCAAAAACCACGCGCATGTAACCATTGTGGTAGACCCTGCTGATTATGGGCGCGTACAGGCCGATATGGAAGCGCAGGCGGGTGCTACTTCTCAGGCATTGCGCACAGAACTCGCAGGCAAGGCTTATGCCCGCACGGCGGCGTATGACACTGCTATTTCCACCTGGTTCGCAGGACGTGATAGTAGTACCGCAGAGGCGGCCACCTCGCTTGATATCAAGGCAACGCTTAAGCAAGGGTTGCGTTATGGTGAAAACCCGCATCAGCAGGCTGCTTTTTATGCGCAGGCCGATGCCGCCCCGGGTGTTGCTACTGCTGATCAGCTGCAGGGCAAAGAGCTGAGCTATAACAATATTAATGATACGGACGCGGCATGGTGTCTGGTGGCAGAGTTTGAGGCACCGGCTGTAGCCATCATTAAACATGCGAATCCATGCGGCGTAGCCGTAGGCGATAGTTTGACGGATGCGTTTGGGCGGGCACTGGCGTGCGACCCGGTGAGTGCGTATGGCGGCATTTTGGCGGTGAATCGCCGTCTGGAACAAGACATGG
>PBPD01000134.1 GCA_002725445.1 Rickettsiales bacterium | reverse complement strand
CTTTGCCTTTGCCAGCCTTCAAGCCTTTGGGCGTGGATTCCACATGTTCTTCGTTCAGCGTATCCCATGCCCCGCAACCATCGCATTGACCAGCCCATTTGGCATGTACACTGCCACAGGCATTGCAGACATAACGCGAGGATGATTTAGCCATTGTGACAGCTCTGTGAAATTGCGCTAAGCACGATTGACTCCGTGTGAGAAATAACTCTATATCGCAGAGCATAAGTGACCCGCAATGCTTTGTTAAGTTTTTTCAGGCATACTGGGGCATATGATGCTATCATTACAGGAACAATATGAGCGCTGAAGATATGACGATAGATCCAGACTATCTGGATGTGAATAAAACCTTTCCGATCACCTATGAGGTGAAAGAAGAGGGAACGAATGTACGTATTCACGCCAATCTGGATTTATCAGAGGTCACTAATCCACGCTTTAAGAAGAACCTGCTAGATCATTTGGCGCTGAGCATTGGCGAAGAAGGGCAGGCGTTGCAGCGCGAAACTTTTGATGGCGAGGGTAACACCTATTTTGCAAGTATGGTGGTGCCGCGCGACACATTGCGCGACCATGGCCTGAAACTGACGGTCAACCACGTGCCTGTAAACAGCTATATCTGGCAGAATAAAGGCTTGCAGCCTGTGGTTTATAATCAGCATCTGCGCATGACGGTCAGCGAAACGCGCATGCTGGGCCGTGCAATGACCGAAGAGCAATTACAGCGTATTCCCTACCCGCGTGATTTTGCTCCGCATTTTAATGAAATGCGCAAACCTGTAACCGATTTACATACGCATTTATCATCGCAAATTCCGGGCGCTGATCTGGTGGAAATGTCAGCGCGGCATGATGCCGTCTATCCGCTGGAGCTGTTGGAAGAGATGGGTATTGATGCATCAGGGCTTGCAACCTATCCCATCAAATCCTTCCGCTTTGACCCAGCGATCTATACGGGCGTGGCCAAGAATTGCGAGCTGGATCCGGAAGATCCTTCGCAGGATAAGAGTAAGCTGGTGGGTGTGAAAATTCGCGATCTGAAAAAGAAACAGCCTGCGGATTACAAAACCTTTATTCGTAACATGTCGATTCCGGTCGATCAGATTTTTGGCCCGGGCGATTTTGACACCAAATTCTACCGTTTCCGTAACCCGCTGGAGAAAAACCCTGAGCTTGCGCGTGATAAAATCATGCAAGTGGCGGAAAATTATAAGGCCGAAGGCATAAAATATGCGGAGCTGTCGACAGGGGCAATGCTGAGCCCTGAATGGCTGCGAGAAGCGATTCCGGCCATTGAAGAGGCCGAAGCGAAAACGGGTGTGAAGTTGCGTTTGCTGGTGGGGATTCCGCGTTCGAAATCACCGGATGCAGTGTCGCGCGATATCGAAAACATGAAGTTCGTAGCGCAGTGCCCCTATATCGTAGGCGTGGATTTCTTAGGGTTTGAGTCGAACAAGACCGAAGATTTTACCGCCGCTATTTATAATATCGCGCGCTGGGCGCAGCGATTGCGTAATAACCGTGTCGATTCGGACGAATATGGCCGCTACACCGATGATTTTGTGATTCGCGTGCATGCCGGTGAGAACGATAAGAATATCGGTAATGTGGGTGCGGCTATTGATATTGCGGATCGTTTCAAGGTGCGCTTGCGTGTGGGGCACGCGGCCTATGCACGATTGACCGATGAAAGTACCGCCAAAGCCAAAAAGAATGGCGTGATGATGGAGTTCATCCCCGATTCGAATATCGCGCTGCGCAACATTCGCTTTATTGAAGATATCAAGATGCCCCGCTGGCTGGAAAAAGGCGTGAAGTTTGTGCTGGGTAGTGATGGCTCGGGTGGCTATCAGACCAGTGCAGACCAGTTGGCGCGCGCTGGCATTGCCTGTGGCCTTAGCATACAAGACCTTGGTCAGATGCAGGGGTGGGAAAATGACCTGATCGCTACTCAGGACCGCGTGTTTGAAGACAAAAAAGGCGCGTTTGATCACAGCTATAAGAAATTTGACGATTTTGTGGATGCGTATGACAAGCATCGCAATTATGTGCGTTCGATGGAGCTGCCTGAGCGATTTGAAGGCAAGACGCCTATTTTGATTGCGGGTGCGTCGGGCTCGCGCTGGGAACAAATAGAACCAGAGCATCAGTTTGAGGTGAGTATCGCGACCCGCATGATGACCAAGTTGCTTGATCCCGACAAAGTGTATTTCTGTACCGGACGGGTGAAAAACCGCGGGGTAGAGAAAGAGCTTGATAACGCGATTGACTCGCATAATGCCAAGCACTGGCGCGATGAAAACCATTTCGACATGATTGCGACCGTGTCCACCGATCAGGGCCCGGTGAGCATTGCAAACGGTGTGACATGGGTAAACCGCTCACGCGGTGATACCAATAATGTCGTATCCGCCGTCACGCGTTTTATGCAAGAGCATGGCGGTGGCTATTCATTGTTTGTGGGGGGCGCAGCCTTTACGCGTGAATTTATTCACCAAGCGGCTGACAGCCATGCCTATGAAGATCGCACGCCATTGCCATTCGGTATGATGACGGGCGATGTAGGGACAAATGGTGAGCGCACAGGCCCAAAAGGTGCCGCTAACAGCGAAGCCGATGTGGTTGACCCTAAACACCATATTAAAGCAGGGCGCAGCGTGACGTTGGCAGAGTCTACCTTGCGGCATATGCGTGATACGCTGCGCGAGAGCGGGCAGGATGTGTTCAGGCAAGGCGTGGATTTGTCGGACGATGCGCTGCGCAATCTGTACAAAGAAACCAAACGGGAAGTAGCGCGCGAAATTGAAGATGCAGCACGTGAAATGCAAGGCTGGACATCGCGCTCTGGCAGCGGACGCGGTGGCGAAGCCGCGCGCTAACAAACCTATTTTATAGCGTATTATTGGCCGTTAGTAATGGGGCCATGTGCACGCCCATGCACAAACTGGTCGACATATTCGTTGCCACTGTCATCCAGCTGATCAATCGCACCATGCCAGATAATTTTACCCTGATAGAGCATCGCTACTTTATCGGAGATTTTGCGGACACTAGGCATATCGTGGGTGATGGTCATGGTGGTGGCGCCCAATTCCTCTGAACATTTAATGATGAGATCATTAATCACATCGGCCATGATCGGGTCGAGGCCAGTGGTTGGCTCGTCGAAGAAAATAATGTCCGGATCGCCAGCAATAGCACGTGCCAGACCTACACGTTTTTGCATCCCGCCCGATAATTCCGATGGAATAAGTTCCGCTACGTCAGGGCTCAACCCGACTGATTTCAGCTTTTCAACGGCAAGGTCTTTTGCATCGCTGGTGCTGAGCTTGTTTTTGCCCTGCGTTAGTGCGAACGTAATGTTTTGCCACACATTCAAACTGTCAAACAAAGCGCCGCCCTGAAAAAGCATGCCGAATTTGTGCATTAAATCCTCGCGCGCCTGATTTGACAGGTTGGTGGTTTCCTGCCCATCCACCAATATGCTGCCTTTGTCTGGTTCCACCAGTCCGAGCACACATTTCAGGCTAACCGATTTGCCGCTGCCAGAACCACCAATAATCACCAGTGATTCCCCTCGTTTTACCGATAAATCAAAGCCCTTCAGCACGTGTTTGCTGCCAAAGCTTTTATGCACATTTTGCATTACGATGTAGTCGGTGCTGGTCATAGGGCAAACAATAGCTCGGTGATGATATAGTTGCTTAAGAGAATCAGGATCGAGGCGGATACCACGGCGTTGGTGGTGGCACGGCCCACTCCTTGCGCGCCGCCGCGCGAATGGAAACCATGATAACAGCCCATCAATGTGATGATAAAGCCGAATACAGCTGCTTTAATGAGCCCGGAGATGACGTCCTTCGTTTCCAGATATTGCCAGGTACTGTTAATGTAGGGCCCGGGCGAGAAGCCTAAGGTTTCGATGCTCACTAGATAACCCCCAAACACACCGATAATATCGGCAATCAACACCAGAATAGGCAGCATGATGACACCCGCCAGCAGGCGTGGGAAGACCAGAAATTTGAATGGATTGGTGGATAGCGTTACCAGCGCGTCGATTTGCTCAGTCACGCGCATTGTACCGATTTCAGCGGCAAAGGCGGCGCCAATGCGGCCAGCGACCATAAGGCCCGCCAACACAGGGCCAAGCTCACGCGTTATCGAGAGTACAACGACCGTAGCAATGGCGCTTTCCGCAGAAAAGCGTGAGAAGCCAGAATAGCTTTGCAGCGCAAGCACGGCACCGGTGAAAATCGCGGTCAGCCCGATGACAGGCAGCGAGTAATAGCCGATCTCGATCATCATGCGGCCAATCTGCTTGGGGTAGTAGGGCAGGCTGAATGCCGATGATACGCCGCGCCATGTAAAAATGGCCAGACGGCCTACAGCGGCCAGAAAAGCCAGAAAAAACTGGCCAATAGTAGCTAATGGGTTCATGTGGCGGTCTCCATATAAACGCGCTCAATGCGACGCCCCAGACGACAGAACACTTCGTAGCCAATGGTGTTGGCCATATCGGCAATCGTATCTACGGGCTGATCATCACCGATGATGGTGATGCGGTCTGCTTCCTGTAATTGGCCTTCTGGGATGTCGGTGACATCAAAGGTCAGCATATCCATTGTTACACGCCCCACAAGCGGCACTTTTTGGCCGCGCACTATCCCTTGTAATTGTCCTGTCAGGCAGCGTAATATTCCGTCGGCATAGCCAAGAGCGACTGTGGCCAACTGTCTACCAGCGCCTAATTCTTGCGTCGCACCGTAGCCTATCGTCTGAGTCTTGTCCAGCGTGCGAAGCTGCAAAATGGGCGCATCCAGTTCGATCACGTTGCGCATGGGATTGGGTGCATCATTATGCGGGCGAATGCCATAGAGCGAGCAGCCCGGGCGCGCCAGTTGAAAATGGTAGGACGGGTCGAGAAACACCCCTGCTGAGTTGACCAGACTGGCGGGCAATTGCGGGAATTCTTCACGCATGCGCGTAAAGAGTGCCAATTGTTCGGCATTAACAGTATGCTCAGGGTCGGATGCACAGGCCAGATGGCTCATTATCAGGCTGATTTGGCAGCGCTCAATACGTTCAAGGTCATCATCAAAGAGTGCGCGCCATTCGGTTTCGGTCAGGCCCATACGCGCCATTGCAGTGTCGATGTGCAGAATGGATTGTGCATTGCGGTTTTCACGGGCGATAGCCTCCCAGCGTTCCACTTGCGGGGGAGAACACAAAACAGGCGTGATGCGGTGGTTCAGATAGGCCAGTTCTTCGCCAGGGCCGGGGCCATGAAACACACAAATGCGGCGGTTAGGCAATGCGCTACGCAATTGAATCGCCTCGTCGAGTGTGGCGACAAAGAACGTGTTGCAGCCTGCATCGGCAAGCGCGCGTGCCACCGGCTCTGCGCCAAGCCCATAGGCATTGGCTTTGACTACTGCGGCGGTTTCATCGCCAGTGTAATGGGTGGCCAGCAGTTGATAATTCTCAACAATGCGATCCAGATAAACGCGTAGACGCGGGCCGTCAAATTGCTGCTTCATGGGGCGTTTTTGCCCTAAAAATGCCGTTCAGGCAAGCGGTCTTCTTGCGCCAGATTGTCAAATCGGGTCAGGGAGGCCTGGAATTGCAGGTTCACGGTGCCAATAGGGCCGTGACGTTGCTTGGCGATGATGGCATCGGCCACACCATGCGCCTGCTCCATACGCTCCATCCACGCGGCATGTTCGGGCGTGTCAGGACGTGGTTCGGTGCGCGCCAGATAATATTCTTCACGATACACAAACATCACCACGTCGGCGTCCTGCTCGATACTCCCCGATTCGCGCAAGTCAGAGAGTTGCGGGCGTTTGTCTTCCCGTTGCTCTACTGCACGGCTAAGCTGCGACAGGGCGATGACGGGAATGTTCAGCTCTTTCGCAATCGCTTTCAGCCCTTGCGTGATTTCCGAAATCTCCTGCACACGGTTGGCCTGTGACGAGGCAGAGGTGCCGCGCAATAGCTGCAGATAGTCGACTACCAGTAATCCCACATTGTGCACGCGTTTGAGGCGGCGGGCGCGTGTGCGCACCGCGGCAATGGAGAGAGCAGGCGTATCGTCAATGTGATACGGAATCGCCGATAGTTCGTTACTGCGGCGTACCAGTTCGGTGAATTCTTCGTTGCTTAAATCACCACGTTGCAATTTGTTGGAGTTGATGCCGCAGGCGCTGGCAAGCATACGGTTGGCGAGCTGTTCGGCAGACATCTCGAGCGAGAAGAAGCCGACGCTTTTGGGTTTTTCGCCGGGTGTTTCTTCGGCTTTGCGATGCAGGATGCGTGCGGCATTAAACGCAATGGTGGTAGCCAGTGCGGTTTTACCCATCGACGGACGGCCTGCCAAAATGATCAGATCCGAATCCATCAAGCCACCCAGCAGGCGGTCCAGATCGTCCAGACCGGTCGAGATGCCTACTACACTGCCCTGATTCTTATAGGCGGTTTCGGTGCGGATAATCGATTCGGCCAGTGCAGATTTCAGAGGTTGGAATCCGCCTTCGCTGGTGCCTTCGGTTGCCAGATTGAACAGCGCCTGTTCGGCCACTTCCACCTGCTCCATACCGCTGGCTTCCACCTTGGTGTTGTAGGCGGTGTTGACGACGTCTTCGCCGATGCCGATCAGCATGCGGCGTACGGCCAGATCAGCAATGATCTGACTGTAGTCAAATACGTTGATTACGGTGGCAGCCGAGGCTACCAGCCGCGCAAGGTAATGGTCGTCCACGGCGTCTTCATCGGTGAAGTGATGTTTGAGCGTGACGGGGTTGGCGATGAGGCCTTTATCGTAAAATTTAAGAATAGCGCCGTAAATACGCTGGTGAATTTCGGCATAAAAATGCTCGGGCAGCAATGCCTGACTCACATGATTGAGGGCTTCATTGTTGGTTAGCACCGCGCCAAGCAATGCTTGTTCCGCCTCCAGATTGTAGGGTGCTTCACGATGTAGTTTATCTTCGGTGTTGGAGTCTTGGTCGTCCAGTGAAAGTGCTGTTGCCATGCCGCTTGGTATCGCTAATGTTATAGGTTTGTTATGGATGGACTATAATGGGCAAGCAGCGCGAAGCTTGCAAATGGTTTCATGGAATTTGCTCAAAAATTTTGCAGCAGAAAAGTTGTCCACACCTCTATACGCATAATTGTGCACATAACAAAAAAGGCGCATGCTGTAAGCATACGCCTTTTGATGTTCAGAGTCGCAGAAGGACTTAGGCAGCTGAGCTGTCTTTGTCTTCTTCTTCGCTTGCGTCTTCGCCAGCTGGTTCTGCATCAGCTGCAGCTTCCACTGCTTCTGCCGATGGCTCAATCTCAGCTTCGCCAGCCGCAACCACTTCCACTTCCTCTTCCTGTGTCTCTTCGATGAGCTCTTCAGGAATTGGGCTGTCGGCATTGCGTGCCACGTGAACGCGAATTTCCACTTCCACCTCAGGGTGCAGGCGGATCGACGCTTTGTGCAGGCCGATGGTTTTGATGGCATCGGCAAGGTCGATAATACGACGCTCTACATCGTGACCGTCAGCCTGTAGGGCATCTGCCACGTCGCGAACCGCTACCGAACCATACAGCTTGCCGTCATCCGCTGCCTGGCGTACCACCGTCACGGTGATGCCTTCCAGCGTTTTAGCGCGCTTTTCAGCTTCGGCTTTGCGTTCTGCGTTTTGTTTTTCCAATGCGTCGCGTTGAGCCTCGAAATAGTCTTTGTTGGCTTTGGTTGCGCGCAGTGCACGGTTTTCAGGAATCAGGTAGTTGCGGGCGTAACCGTTTTTCACGCTTACTACGTCGCCTACATTACCCAGACCACCAATACGTTCTAACAGAATGATTTCCATGGGTGTGACTCCTTATCCTACGTACGGCATCAGTGCCAGATTGCGGGCGCGTTTGATTGCTTTTGCCAGCTCACGTTGTTTCTTATTCGAAACGGCCGTAATACGGCTTGGCAAAATTTTACCGCGCTCAGATACAAAACGGCTGAGCAATTTAACATCTTTGTAATCGATCGCTGGTGCTTTTGGACCAGAGAACGGGCAGGTTTTCTTGCGACGGAAAAAGACTTTGCGTCCACCTGCTGCAGGGGCATGTGCCATAATCAATACCTCTCTTTAAACTATGCTGCTTCGGAATCCGAATCGCCACCGCGATGTTTCATCATCACGCTTGGGCTGGAATCCATTGTTTCAACTTTAACGGTCAGAACACGTACTACGTCTTCATTAAGGCGCATTTGACGTTCCATTTCAGCCAGTGCGGGGTACGGGGTATCCAGACCCAGCATTGTGTAGTGGCCTTTGCCGTTTTTGTTGATTTTGTAAGCGAGGTTACGCAGACCCCAATATTCTTCTTTCACAACCGAACCACCATTGTCTTTAATAACAGCAGCGAATTCGTCGGTGAGTTTTTGCACATCGTTACGCGACATGTCGTGACGTGCGATAAAGGTGCACTCATACTGTGCCATATTATCCTCCAACATTAACGGGCATCTTCCTAACCTCACCCCATGTGCGGCAGGGTACCCTGGAAATTAATGTCCAACAGGCTTAGCGCCTGAAGGGGTTGCAATGCATACAGGATTTTACTGTATTTGCAAGTGTTTCTTGCGTAAAATGCTTCTATAGTGCCTTATAGCAGGTATTCTTGATGAAATATACGCTACGGGATTTTGCATGACATTAGCACATTCTAAGCGCGAAAGCGCTTTCAGCCTTATCGAACTGGCGATTGTAATCGTAATTATTGGCTTGTTGCTTGGCGGTGTGCTGGCAGGGCAAAGCCTGATTACCAGTAGCAAGCTGAATGCGGTAGCCAGCCAAGGGCAGGAATTAATCGCAGGCATTAATGCGTTTCGCTCGCAATATAGCGCGCTGCCGGGGGATTTTTCGCGTGCTACTGCCTATTGGAGTGATGCGCACGCTGATGGTGATAACGACGGTGAGTATAGTGGTGCGGATGAGCGTTTTGGCGCATGGCAGCATTTGGCATTGGCGGGCATGATTCCCGGGCAATTCACCGGGCAAACCGGGCCCGATAATACGGTGCATGTGGTGCCGGGAGAGAACGCACCTGAAACAGCGGTGAGTAAAGTCAGCTTTTTCCCAAGTTATGTTGCATTGAGTAGCCCAAGCGGGGATCGTTATGGGTTTGCATATAAAAATAACCTTTCATTAGGTGATGTAGATGCCCAAGGGGCGAACGGCGCGGTGTTTACGCCCGAAGAAGCGAAAAAAATCGATGAAAAAGCAGATGATGGCAAGCCAGGCACGGGGCAATATATGGCGAACCGTCGCGATGGCAGTTGGCTCTGCGCCACGACAACCGACCGTTTTACCGCGGAGTATAATGTTAGTGATGACACGCGTATGTGCTATTTTCGTATTTTGCTTGGCATTTAGACTGGGCATTTAGATTGGGCATTTAGCCTGCAACTTGCAACTGAACGTATCTTCCTGTAATCCACTAGCCATTACGTAACTAACGAAAAACAGGAAGACATATGACCACTGCATTGATTTTCCCTGGACAAGGTAGCCAGGCTGTAGGCATGGGGCAGGCGTTGGCTGAGAATTTTGCAGCCGCACGCGCTGTGTTCGAAGAAGTCGATGACGCGCTGAATCAGCATCTATCTAAAATCATGTTTGAAGGGCCAGAAGCGGATCTGACCGCGACGGAAAACACACAGCCCGCCATTATGGCATGTTCCATTGCGGCGTTGCGCGTGATGGAAGCAGAAATGGGCTTCAAAGTGGCGGATGCTGCGTCGTTTGTAGCGGGGCATTCCTTGGGTGAATATGCGGCGCTGACCGCAGCGGGCACTTTCACGCTGGCGGAGGCGGCGAAGCTGTTACGTATTCGTGGCGAGGCCATGCAAGCCGCAGTGCCTGCCGGTGAAGGCGCCATGGCGGCGATTATCGGGCCGAGCTTCGATGAGGTGCAGGCCATTGCTAACGAAGCAAATGGCGATGGCGAAATCTGTGAAGTGGCGAATTACAATAATGACCAGCAAATTGTGCTGAGTGGGTCGGCCAAAGGCATTGAACGCGCTATCGAAATTGCCAAAGAAAAAGGCGCGAAGCGTGCAGTTCCGCTCGCTGTGAGTGCGCCGTTCCACTGCTCGCTGATGCAGCCGGCCGCCGAACGTATGGCGCAGGCGCTGGCCGATGCCGATGTGAAAGCACCTTGTGTGTCTGTGGTAGCGAATGTGAACGCCCAAGCAGTAAGCGACGCTGCCACCATTCGTGATTTGCTGGTGCAGCAAGTGACCTCCATGGTGAAATGGCGTGAGTCGGTAAGCTACATGAAAGATCAGGGCGTTGACCGCATGATTGAGATCGGCCATGGCAATGTGCTAAGCGGTTTGGTGAAGCGTATTGACCGTGACATTGTGACCGTAAATATCAGTCAGCCGGCCGATCTGGACGGTTTTGCAAAAGCAGCATAAGGAAAAGAACGATGAGTTTGTTGGAAGGTAAAAAAGCGCTGGTAACCGGCGCAACAGGTGGTATCGGTGAAGCTGTGGCACGTGCGCTGCACGCTGAAGGCGCGCATATTGCCATTTCGGGCACTCGGGCAGAAAAGCTGGAAGCACTGGCGAGTGAGCTGGGTGGCAATGTGGCCGTGACTCCGTGTAATTTGACAGACCGTGATGCGGTAGATGCACTGCCAAAGCAGGCAGAAGAAGCGCTGGGCGGGCTGGATATTCTGGTATGTAATGCGGGTGTGACCAAAGATAATCTGGCGATGCGCATGAAAGACGAAGAATGGGACGATGTGCTGGCCATTAACCTGACTGCCACCCATCGCCTCAACAAAGCTGTCCTGCGCGGTATGATGAAACAACGCAGCGGTCGCATCATCAATATCAGCTCGGTCGTCGCTGTAATGGGTAATCCGGGTCAGACAAACTATTGTGCGTCGAAAGCCGGAATGATTGGCATGAGCAAGGCGCTGGCACAGGAAGTGGCAAGCCGTGGCATTACGGTCAATTGTGTGGCGCCCGGTTTTATCAAAACCCCTATGACCGACGCACTTAACGAGGAGCAGTCCTCGCGTATCACGGCCAATATTCCAGCAGGGCGTTTCGGGCTGCCGGAAGATATCGCGAACGCCGTGAGCTTTTTGGCGTCGGATAAAGCTTCGTACATCAACGGCCAGACGCTCCATGTGAATGGCGGTTTGTTGATGGTATAGCCATGCGTTTGCTAGGAACGTATGCGATTGCAATAGGGCTTAGCGCGTTCCTTATTTTCGCGGTGCAGCCACTCATGACCAAGCTGATGCTGCCCTATCTGGGTGGCGGTGCAGCGGTGTGGAATACCGCCGTTATGTTCTTCCAGGGCATGTTGTTGCTCGGCTATGTGTACGCCCATGTGGGGCATCACTGGCTGGGAGCGCGCGGGCAGGTCTGGGTGCATATGCTACTGGTAACACTGGCGGTGGCGAGTCTGCCGCTGGGGCTGCACGCAACCGGGGTGTTCACGCCGCAGAATGCGCCTATCAGCTGGAGTCTGGTGGTGCTGGGCGCATCGGTCGGGCTGCCTTTCTTTGTGCTGTCTGCCAATGCTTCTTTGTTGCAATTCTGGTTTGCCCATTCGGGGCATAAAATGGCCGAAAACCCTTACCCGCTTTACGCGGTGAGTAACGCGGCGAGCCTGATAGCGCTATTGAGTTTTCCATTTGTAATAGAACCCTTCTTTGGTTTGCAGGAGCTGCAGCAATACTGGTCGCAAAGCTTTGTTGCTTTTGCCCTGTTGCTGGTGGCGGTGAGTTTGAGCGTGCTATGGCGCATGAAGCAATATCCTGTAGCCCGTCAGGAAGTGGCGTGGTCGGCAAGTTGGACGCAGCGTATTCACTGGCTGGGGCTGGCGGCGATTCCGTCCAGCCTGATGTTGGGCATTACGACCTATATCACGACCGATTTAGCTGCCGTACCGCTGTTCTGGGTGATTCCTCTGGCGCTGTATTTGCTGAGCTACGTGTTGGCATTTGCAGGTTTGCCGTGGCTGTACAGGCTGGGACAATGGCTGTTCATGCCGTTATTGCTGGTGAATGTGCTGGCGCTTTTATATTTCCAGTCCGTTAATTATGTCGCGTTGGTGCTGCAGATAATCAGTTTCTTCGTGATTGCGCTGGTGTGCCATGGACGGTTGGCTGAAACCTCGCCCAAGGCAGAGAAGCTGACCGAATTTTATCTGTGGCTGGCTGTCGGTGGATTTGTAGGCGGCGTATTCAACGCCTTGCTGGCACCGGTGCTGTTTAATGATGTGTATGAATATCTGGCCATGTTGTGGGTGGCGTGCTGGTTGTACCCGTTCTACCGCGACAATAGAGACTATAATTTTAGCAATCGCGATTGGCTTTATGGTGTGTGTGCAGGGTTGGCGCTGTTTGCGGTGGCTAAGGCGTTTCCGACCATCACCCAACCTTACCAGCAGACCGTAAACGCGCTATTTGAAGTGATTCGCATTAACCCGATGTTTGTCTGTCTGGCGGCTACTTTAATGTTCTGTATGTGGAAAGTGCGTCATTCCCGCCCGCGTAGTGCTGCGGTGCTGCTGATTGCCATTCTGGCGATGATGTATGTGAAGAATGACAGGCCCACCCTCATTAAAGAACGCAACTTTTTTGGTGTCTCCAAAGTGCATTTTGATGCGCGCCAGCAATCCTTCAGCTATTTGCATGGCACCACCCTTCACGGCCAGCAAAGCGTGATTCCTGAGCAGCGTTTGTTGCTGACCACCTATTACCCGCCCGTGTTGGAGATAAAGAACAGTTTGCAGGACAATGCCCGCAAGGCTCCTATGGCAATAGCCGGGCTGGGAGTAGGCACGCTGGCCTGTGCGGCTGATCAGGGGCAGCAAGTCGACTTTTTCGAGATCAATCCCCATGCCTTGCAGATTGCGCGCGATAAAGGTGTATTTACTTACTTGCGCGATTGCCCGGGTAAGGCACAAGTGATTATGGGGGATGCGCGTTTGGAGATTGAGAAACGCGCCGAGAATTATTACGGGCTTATGGTGCTTGATGCCTATAATTCCGACTCGCTGCCCATGCATTTGCTGACGCAGGAAGCAACCCGTATTTATATGGATAAAATGACACGCCATGGGGTGTTAGCGTTTCATATCTCCAACCGGCATATGGATTTAGCGCCTATCATTGGCGATATTGCGGAATCGCTTGGTTTTACTGCATATGTGAAGGCATTTGCACCAGAAGGCCCGGGGGCTACGTCTGCGCAGTATGTGGTGGTGGCGCGCAACTACGACGCGGTGCGTGCTCTGGTGCAGCAACATGAGGGCTGGAAGCGCGTGAAGCCCGATAACAGGCGCGTATGGACCGATGACTTTTCCAACATATTACAGGCGCTTAATTTTTTCCGGTAGACATATGGATTCAGCACGGTATAAGCATGCGATTTTGCTGGTCAAAGAATGTTCTTTGTGCTAGCACCGACGACATATTTTAAACCGCAGATTAACAACGAAGGACATTCAACAATGAGTGATACTGCAGAACGCGTAAAGAAAATCGTAGTAGAACATCTGGGCGTAGAAGAGAGCAAAGTTACCCCTGAGGCTAGCTTCATCGACGATCTGGGCGCAGACAGCCTGGACACTGTTGAGCTGGTGATGGCATTTGAAGAAGAGTTCGGTATCGAGATTCCGGATGAAGCGGCTGAGAAAATTCAGACCGTTAACGATGCGATCACTTACATCGATAACAATCAGTAAATCGATTATTAATCTAAGATATTGAGGGCTTATGCGCCGGGTAGTTGTTACCGGAATGGGTTTGGTCACGCCGCTAGGCAGTGGCGTTAAAACTTCATGGGAACGTTTGGTTGCCGGAGAGTCGGGATTGCAAGCGATTGACAAGTTCGACACCTCCGAGTTGCCGTGTAAGGTGGCAGCGCAAGTGCCGCGGGGCGACGAGCCAGGCGCATTCCAGCCTGATGACATTATTGCGCCAAAAGAACAGCGCAAGATGGATGACTTCATTCAGTTCGCCATGGTGGCGGCTGAAGAGGCAATCCTGATGTCGGGCTGGAAGCCGGAAACGGAAGAACAGCAACACCGCACCGGTGTGATGATCGGATCGGGTATTGGTGGTTTGCCGCTGATCGAGAATTCCGTGAAGCTCATGGCCGAGAAAGGCCCTAAGCGTATCAGCCCGTTCTTCATCCCTGCATGTCTTATCAATCTGGCTTCGGGTCAGGTATCTATCCGTCATGGCTATAAAGGGCCTAACCACTCGGTGGTTACCGCCTGTTCGACCGGCGCGCACGCCATTGGTGATGCAAGCCGACTGATCCAGTATGGCGATGCGGATGTGATGATCGCAGGCTCAGCCGAGGCAACCATTTGCCCAATCGGCATTGCGGGCTTTGCGGCAGCACGTGCGCTTTCCACCAGCTATAATGATACACCGGAAAAAGCATCGCGTCCGTGGGACGAGGGGCGTGACGGTTTCGTTATGGGTGAAGGCTCCGGCGTTGTTGTGCTGGAAGAATACGAGCATGCGAAAGCCCGTGGCGCTACCATCTATGGTGAAGTGGCAGGGTATGGTCTGTCAGGCGATGCACACCACATTACCGCGCCTGCCGATGATGGCGATGGTGGTTACCGTTCCATGCAAATGGCGCTCAACCATGCGAATCTGGATGGCTCCGACGTTGACTATATCAACGCACACGGTACCTCAACACCGAAAGGTGACGAGATTGAGCTGGGTGCGGTACGCCGTTTGTTTGGCAGTGCGATTGACGAATTGTCTATGTCGTCGACCAAGTCGGCTGTTGGCCACTTGTTGGGCGGTGCTGGTAGCGTGGAAGCAATCTTTGGATTGCTGGCAATGCGCGACCAGATAGCACCACCAACACTGAATCTGGACAATCCGTCTGAAGCGGTGGCCGGCGTGGATCTGGTGCCGCATCAAGCGAAAGAACGTAAGATTGATGCTGTGTTATCCAATTCTTTCGGATTTGGTGGCACGAACGCTTCCCTTGTATTCAAGCGTGTGTAAACTGTCACGTGTGTCACAACACGTGAGGGCAACATGAGATTTTTATGGCGTGCGTTATTTGTCTGCACCATCCTTGGATTGGTGGCAGCAGTAGGGGCGCTGGCCTACGCGCAATGGTGGTTCGAGGCTGAAGGCGATTTGCCTGAGGAAACCACGGTTCTGATTGCGCCCGGCACAGGTTTTTCGTCTATTACCCAAACACTGACTGAAGCGGGCGTTATCAATCAGCCTTTGCTGTTCAAAGGCATGGTGGTGCTGCAAGATAAGCAAAAAGCCATGAAGGCGGGAGAGTATTTGTTCCCCGCGCATGTCAGCCCTAAAGTCGTGATGGAGCGTCTGGCGAAAGGTGAGTCGATCACCTATAGCGTGACCATACCGGAAGGCTGGACAGTGGAAGAGATTAAGCAGCTATTGCTGCGTAACGATCGGCTGACAGGTGATGTGCCGCCCATGCGTGAAGGCTATGTGATGCCGGACACCTATCATTTCCATCGTGACGAATCGCGTGAAGCGATGGTCGAGCGTATGCAGGCGCATATGCAGGAGGCGATCGATACATTATGGCCAAAGCGTGCCGATGGTTTGCCGTTTGATACGCCACATGAAGCGTTGGTGTTGGCGTCGATTGTTGAAAAAGAAACCGGGCTGGATCAGGAGCGTGGGCGTGTGGCGGCGGTGTTTGTGAACCGATTGCGCAAAGGCATGCCCCTGCAGTCTGACCCGACGGTCATTTATGGCATAGAGAAAGCCAGCGGCGAGCCGTTAGGGCGACCATTATGGCGCAAAGACCTGAAGATTGATCACCCCTATAACACGTATGTGCATGCAGGGCTGCCGCCACGTCCTATTGCCAACCCTGGGCGAGCGGCACTGGAAGCGGTGCTTAATCCGCCCAGCACGAATGAGTATTATTTTGTGGCCACAGGCACGGGCGGGCACCATTTTGCGCGTACATTGGCAGAGCATAACCGTAATGTAGCCAAGTATAAGGCGGAATTGAGGCGACAAAAGGCGGCGCAGTGACGGAGCATACCGACATCGAAATACGCCTGCTGAAAGTGGATGACGCATTACAATTTCGTCATTTACGCTTACAGGCATTGCAAGATGCGCCCATGGCTTTTATTGAGTCCTACGATGAGATGGCAAAGCTGGAAGCCGATGATTATATGAAACGGCTGGAGATGAGCACACATATCGGCGCCTTTGCAGGTGGCGATCTGGTCGGCACGATGGGCTATTTTGTGCGGCCATTTGAGAAGCAAAAGCATCAGGGCGTGCTGGTTGGGGTATATATAAAACCGGAATATCGCGGCAAAGGCATTTCGAGTCGCATGCTGGATGCTTTGCTGGCGCAGGCAGAAGAAGAGGTGGAAACCATGGTGTTGCAAGTTTCGGTAGAGAATTTTTCGGCGCGCCACTGCTATCTAAAGGCGGGATTCCAGACCTATGGGGTGGAGCCTAAGGCGCTGAAGGTGGGCGAGCGCTATGTCGATGAAGAAATGATGTGGCTTGATTTGCGGCAACGGCAGGTGGATACGTATTGATGACGTTTGAATCGTTATATGCACAGGCCAGCGACATGCTGGATGAAGCGGTGCGCACGCGCCATCACGGGTTTCATTTGATGCAAGTGGCCAGCCTTACGCTGGACGGCGCGCCTGATGTGCGTACAGTGGTGATGCGCAAGCACGAGGCAGATGCCCGTCTGGTCGCGTTTCATACGGATAGCCGATCGCTAAAACTGGAGGCGCTGCGCGCACATCCGGAAGTGGTGGGGCATGTCTACGATACCAAGAGCAAAGTGCAGCTGCGTTTGCGTGGGCGGGCACAGGTGCATGTGCAGGACGACGTGGCCAAAGCGCAATGGGCTAACACCAGCCAAAACAGCAAAAAATGCTATCTTGTAGAGCATGGGCCTGGCACAGAGGTGGATGCGTTGGATGCGTGCGGAGTAAATCATAGTGACGTGGCCGTGGATGATGCGCAGGCTGAGGCATTGGCCTATGAGCATTTCAGCGTGGTGCAATGGCAGTACGACACGCTGGAATATCTGCATATCAAAGTAAGCGGGCATGTGCGTGCACGCATGTGGTGGGACGAGCAGGGCAGGCTACACGGCAAGTGGCTGGTAGCGTAGCTTCTGCTATTCTGTCTCTTTGCGTGGTTTCAAATCGAGTGATACTGAGTTGATGCAATAGCGCAGGCTCGTTGGAGCCGGGCCGTCGGGAAAGACGTGACCTAGATGCGCGCCGCATTGTGTGCATACGACTTCAGTACGAACCATGCCATGGCTATGGTCTCGCTCTTCGCCCACATTATGTGCCTCTTTTGGCTGGGTGAAGCTCGGCCAGCCGCTGCCAGAATCATATTTATCCTGCGCATCAAACAGAGCGGCGCCGCAGCAGCTACACACATACACACCGTCACGTTTCTCAGCATTGTACTTGCCAGAGAAAGGCGGCTCGGTGCCCTTCTCGCGGCAGACATAATATTGGTCTTCACTCAGGCGTTCTCGCCACTCGGATTCGCTAATAGGTGGTAATTTGCTCATACTGTATAGATAGTGAATCTTGCGCGATTTCATAGCCCTAAAGCGATGTAATTTTGCAACAGTTGAGCTGAGAAAGTGGTGTATCGGGGTTTTGGGGGCGATACGGCATTGCAACAGAGGCCGCTTTGTTTCAAGAATGGCAATCGATTTTGGTGCTTCGGCGAGCACGTGTTTTTAGTGCGCGCAGAACGGTCAAGGTTAATTGATTGAGAAGAAGGATTGGTTTACATGAAAACGTTTGCAAAGACCTTACTTGCTGCCGCTGGTGCAGTAATGCTGGCGGGCGCAGCTCAGGCTGGTCAACTGGATAATAACGATGTGGTAACTGACGAGCGTGGCCAGGTGGTGGTTAACACCTTTGGCAACTGCGTACGTACCAAATGGGAAGGTGGTCATAGCGGTTGTTATGACATGAGCAAAGAAGCTCGCACCGTATATTTTGAATTCGACAGCGCTGCTCTGACGCCTGCTGCTCGTGCTAAACTGGATTCGCTGGTTGGCATGATTCGTGGCCGTGCGGAAGTTGAAAGCCTGAACGTTGTTGGTTTCGCTGACCGTATCGGTAGCGACGCATACAATGCTAACCTGTCGAAGCGTCGTGCAGATTCTGTACGTCGTTATCTGAATCAACGTGGCGTAGTTAAAGCGCAGGCGACTGAAGTTCGTGGCCTGGGTGAAAGCCGTTCGGTATCGAACTGCGAAGGTCTGAAAGGTCCTAAGCTGAAAGCGTGCCTGTGGCGTGACCGTCGCGTAGAAGTTGAGCTGATTACCCGTTAATCACTCAGCGTAAGCGATTACGAAAAAGGGCTGTCACTGACAGCCCTTTTTTTTGGTCAGAAGGTTGGATTGTTAGATTAGCAACCGCCACAGCCTCCGTCCGACATGCACATATAGCGGCGGCTAAGGGAGTCGGCAAAACGGTTCAGCCTGCGTAAGGCGTGCTGGACGTTGAAAAGTGCGGGGCGCATAGACATTCTCTCTGTTGTATTGTGTCGTCTTGTTGAATATAGCGCCTGCAAAGTTGTTGACAATCCAGAGCGTGCGAATATATATGTTTCCTCATAAGGAACAATATTATGGCAATCTCTCGTTATATCACCTATATCCCGACGTTTGTAAAAGTAGTTGAGAAGCAAAGTTTCTCTGGCGCGGCGCGCGAGCTGGGTATGACCAAATCGGCAGTGAGCAAGCATGTGCAGGCGCTGGAAGATGGGCTGAATGCCCGTTTGCTTAATCGCACCACGCGCAAATTATCGCTGACAGAAGAAGGCGAGATTTTTTACGAGAACTGTCTGCAAGTGGTCGAAGAGCTCGAGAATGCCGAGCGTCTGGTGCATAACCTGAATGAGAACCCTAGCGGTGTACTCAAGATCAACGCGCCTGAATCACTGGGCGAGTATAATCTGGCGGCTATGCTGGCTAAGTTTGCAGCTAAATATCCCGAAATGCGCCTGGAAGTCGAATTCGACAATAAATTTATCGATATTATTGAATCTGGCGTAGATGTGGTGATTCGTGTGGCCATGCTGACCGATTCGAGCCTGATCGCGAAGAAACTGGCGCCATGTCACTTCGTGACCGCGGCTAGCCCGGATTATCTGGAGAAGTATGGCGAGCCGAAGCACCCTGACGAGTTGATTAATCACCGTGTGATTGAATACAGCAATTTGCCGCGCGCAAATGAATGGCAATATGTCGATTTGCGTACCGGCAAGGACGGAGTGGCACCGACCAATGTCGGATTGCGCGCTGCCAACGCCAATATGATGCGCCATGCCGCTGCAGAGGGTGTGGGTATTATGCGTGCGTCTACTTTTATCCTTTGTGACTTTATCAAGGAAGGCAAGCTGATCCCGATTCTGCCAGATTTCCCGCCACCGCAGGAACGCAATGTCTACGCGCTATTTCCGCATAACCGCTATATGTCTACCAAGGTGCGACTGTTGATCGATTATGTTGCGCAGGAATTTGCGAATGTGTCGCTGGATTTTAAGTGCCAGAAGCAAAAAAATACAGCGTAACGATAACGCCATAGACGATGATAAAGCGACGTATCCAAATGGCGGGCAGGCGTTTGGCGATGTAAGCTCCGCCATAGCCACCGGCGAATGAGAATGCCATAATGATGAGTGCTGCCGGCCAGACGATCAGGGCAGAGAATACCAGAATCAGAGAAGAGATGGTGTGGGCTGCGACGGCAGCGGCTACTTTGAGGCCGTTCATGACATGAATGTTTTTTAGCCCCATCCATTCATACAGCGCCAGCATGAGGATGCCGATACCCGCGCCAAAAAAGCCCGCATAGACGCCGATTAATAGCTGCATAGCATAGGCAAGGCTCCGCCCTGCGCGCGATGGCTGTGTGTGGTGCTGTAATGCTTTGCGGGCATAGGGGCCGAGCGCAAAACTAGCGGTGGCTGCCAGCATCAGCCATGGGACAAGTGCGGCGAAACGTTCGGCGGGTATGAGCAGCAATAATACAGAGCCAATGGCGCTGCCTACGACGCTTAAGGTGAGTATGACGAGTAGCCATGCTTTGGCTTCCTTGATTTCGCTCCAATAGCCGCGCACACTGCCGACTGCGCCAATCCACAAACCGACCTTGCTGGTGGCGTTGGCGGCCACAGGCGGTATGCCGCCCAAAATCAGTAGTGGAAAGGTGAAGAACGTGCCCCCGCCTGCCACCGCATTGAGCGCACCCGCCCATACGGCAATCAGCGCCAGCCAAACGGCATCGAGTAGGGTAAATTCCATTTTATTCCGCTAGCGGAAAGACCAGATTGGCCTGCGTGCAGGCCGCTTGCAATGTGTTGCGCAGCAGACAGGCAATGGTCATAGGCCCCACGCCACCCGGCACTGGGGTGATAGCGCTGGCAACTTCCATGGCGGAGTCCGTATCCACATCGCCGACCAGACGGGTTTTGCCTTCGCCTGCATCTACACGGTTGATGCCGACATCAATCACGACCGCGCCGTCTTTCAGCCAGCTGGCATCCACCATGTGTGGGCGCCCTACGGCGGCTACCACAATGTCGGCACGCTGGGTGTGTGCTTTGATGTCCTGCGTGCGCGAATGGCAGATGGTGACGGTGCAGCTCTCATTGAGTAGCAGCGCAGCCATCGGTTTACCCACAATGTTGGAGCGACCAATAATAACCGCATGCTTGCCCGACAGGTCCTGATTGAAATGGTCTTGCAGCATCATCAGGCAGCCAAGTGGTGTGCAGGGCACCAGCGCATCACTTTGCGCGGTAGCCAGTTTGCCCGTGTTGACGACATGAAACCCATCGACGTCTTTGGCCGGAGAAATGGCATTAATCACTGTATGTTCATCGATATGGTCTGGCAGCGGCAGTTGCACTAGAATGCCATGCACGCGCGCATCGTCATTCAGCTCAGCAATCAGGTTCAACAAGCTTTCCTGCGTGGTGTCTGCAGGGAGCTGATGGGCAAAGGATTCCATGCCGACTTCCACGGTCTTGGCTTTCTTATTGCGCACATAGACTTCACTGGCGGGATTATCGCCCACCAGCACCACGGCCAGGCCGGGTGTTAAGCCTTGAGATTTCACATGTGCAACGCCGTCGGCCACTTTGGCACGTACGGTTTCGGCAAAGGCTTTGCCATCGATGAGTGTGGCGGTCATGCTAGATCCTTTTGTGTGTCTTGTCTTGGGCGTTACAAACACCATTCAGGCTGACGAGTCAAATAGATAGTCGGAGCATTGTCACAGAAAGTTCACACACGGAAGCGTTGCATTGGGGCATAAGAAATTCGTGTTTGTAGTAAGTTAGGATAATGCCATGAGTCCGAAAGCGGCTAATGCTCCTCTAAACCCTATTTTCGAAGAAAGCGGTGAGGGGTTGCACCCATTGGTGCGGGCGTCACTGAAAGTCGCAACCGATGCACATCGCTATAAAAGCGATGGCGTTACGCTTGATCTGCGCCATAAAAAAGTGGTGATGCCTTATATTTGTCATCCGATTGCAGCAATGCATATTTTGCAGGCTTCCGGCATGCAGGAGCCAATTAGTCTGGGTGCGGCGCTGCTGCATGACACGCTGGAGCAAGGCAAGTATAAGCGCGATGAAGAAGGCTTGCGTCAGGCGCTCTCAGAAGCCGTCTATGAAGCCTATGCGCCAGAGCAGGGTGAGATGAAGGCGCAGTATATGGCGAATTATGCGACCGACATGATTGTCGGCGTAGTGCGCGAAGTGACCAACCGCGAAGAGATGTTTGAGCATAAGCGGTTTGTGCAGGCCGACAAGGCCGACAAACTGTCAAAACGTGCCAAGCGCGTGAAAATGGCAGACCATGCCGCCAGCCTGCTGGATGATATGCTCTATGGCACGACTATGGAATTTGAGAAGATTCGCCAAATGCATAACCGTGCATGGGCCATTGCCAAGGCCTGTGCGGATGCGCGGCCAAAGCTATTCGATATTCTGCAGGCGCTGTATCTGGAGAATGAGCGGATCTGGAATCAGGGCGAGCAGGGCCCAGATGCCGACACGTTCGAGATACAAAGCTGGCTGGCCGAGCACGGGGTGCGCGAGGCCAGACAAAAAGGGCTGCACTGGTTGAATGATGCACAGATGGGCGAGCGCCAGCGCGGCGTTATCTCGGTTGGGTTCAACGATCAAGGCGAAGTCTGTGCGTATCGCACCATTATTGATCCGCGCGGCGATGCCAGCGAATATGATATGCCAAAGGACATCAACGACACGGCGTATAAGTTGGTGGATGAGATTGACCGTCAGGGCAACGACTATTTGCCGACCGCTGGCCTGCCCAGCGTGCATAATCACGCGCATTTTACGCGCAAGATCACGCTGCATTCGCCGATGAAGGTAGAGCTGTTTACGCAGCTGGCCAGTCAATGCGATGCCAGCCATGCGATGTATAACGAGACGTTAACAGAGCATGCGCGGCAATTACGCTCGCAAGCGCGCGAGGCACCGACATCGACAAATTGGCGCGGCCGCGTCTAGCCCTGAAGCAGACTTAGGCGGCAGGTACGCCTTTGCTGGTTGAATACTCAAAATGCAACGCAGTGTCAGGGTAAATAAGTGGGTGAATGGCATGTGCTGCCATTGCCGCTTCTGAGAAGCCGCACAAGATGAGTTTCAGCTTTTTAGGATAGGTTGCGATATCGCCAATGGCAAAGATGCCCGGCTGATTGGTGGCACAGGTGGTTTGCTCCACTTCAATGTGGTTCATGTGCAAATTGAGGCCCCAATCGGCAATTGGGCCGAGTTCCATCGCCAACCCGAAGAATGGCAGTAATGTGTCGGCGTCCAATGTGCGTTCTTGCCCGTCGAGCGTGCTCACCACTACGCCGGTTAATTGCGCGCCTTCGCCTTCCAGCCCGTGAAGTTGGTAAGGTACCACCAGCTCGATCTTGCCTTCATCATGCAATTTGCGCATTTGATCGACCGATTCCGGCATGGCGCGGAATTTGTCGCGGCGGTGTACGACATAGAGTTTGTCGGCCACATCATGCAGCGAGAGCGCCCAGTCCACCGCAGAATCACCGCCTCCGGCAATCACAATCTTTTTGCCGCGGAAGGCTTCGCGTCGGGTTACCAGATAATGCACCGATGTGCCTTCGAATTGCTCGATATTGTCCAGAGGGGGGCGGTTAGGGCCAAACGCACCACAACCTGCTGCAATAATCACTGCCTTACATTGGATGACCGTGCCTTTGTTGGTCTCTACCACCCAGCCCGTGCCGTCCTGCTGCATTTTCACCACTTGCTGACCCAAATGATAGGTCGGCTCGAAGGGGGCGGCTTGCTCGGCCAGCTGCTTTACCAACCCCATACCGTCGATGCT
>PBPD01000133.1 GCA_002725445.1 Rickettsiales bacterium | reverse complement strand
TCAGGGGTGTAGCCGATCAGCTTATAGGCTCTGAGCAAGCTGCCAAAGCGATGCTGGTATGCGCTGCTGGATGGCATATCCTCTTGCTCGTCAATGATAATGCCAGAGAGCCAGCCTTGGCGCTCATGCAGATAGCGCAACTTTTCCAGCATCTCATCATCGGAGAACCTGCGGCTACGCTCGCGCAGGATGCCTTGCACCGTGTAAAAATCACTGGGATCGACAATCGCATCAAACACACCATCGGCACGCACCCACATATCCGGCGAGTTATCCACGCGGCGCTTTTTCAGCTTGTGCGATGTACGGTTAAAGACGTTGTTGCCGATATATTTCTCGTTGGTGAGCACCTGATGCACTGTGCCACGTGTCCACGGCCTGTCCAAATCGGTGAGGATGCCACGCTGCTTTAGGGAATGGGCGATCTCGGTTTCTTTCATGCCGTCATGTATGAAGGCATGGTATATCCAGCGCACGATCTTGATTTCATCATCGGGACCGGGGATCAGGATTACACGATCCGTTTGCAGGCTTTTATGTTCGCCCTGTTTTAGCTCTGCCTTGGGATTCCCATGCTCATCAATTAGCAAGCGGCGCAGACCGAAGCCAGCGGGACCACCTTGCCGGAAGCCTTTCTCGATCAGGCGGCACTGCCCAGCAAACACCTTATTGGATAGTTCCCGGCTATATTCGCCAGCCATGGAGCGCTTTACGCTTTTTACGATGTTTGATACCGGGCTGCCATCATTCTCAAACTGCTCGGCCACATACTGCACATCAATACCGGCGCGGCGGCAAATATATTCATAATAGGCGCTTTCATCCGCATCCTGAAACCGTCCCCAGCGTGTGACATCCAGCACCAAGATCACTTTGAACTCAGCGCGATTATTCTGCACATCATCAATCAGACTTTTGAGCGCGTCACGCCCAGCCAGATTCAATCCGCTTTTGCCTTCATCGGCATAGGTCTTAACGATCTCCAACTTTTTGCGCTTTGCATATTCCTTGATCGCCTCTGCCTGATTTTCCGTTGAGTATTTCTGATGGTCAGTGGACATGCGCACATACATCGCCGCCATATTGATCGACGGTGTTTTTGTATCTCCGTTTGCCAAGCCAAATAAATCTCTCAACTGAATGATCCTGTTTTATATGCAATTCTTCGGCATTCACTGAAACGCCAGCGAAAATGCTCCTTTCCATCATTTTAACAAAAGGAGCGATTACATGTCTTTTCAGAATTTTAGCCAAGTTTTACTATCGTCTATTGATGACCAGTCAGTGGCAACCATGGTGGCCAATGCCCTGCGCCACGAGCATCAGGATGACACTTCCGTGGTGAAGGAAATTGGACGCATTACAGGCGCTAATTTGCACACGATCAATAAGTGGTGTCAGGCAATCAATGCGCCGAAATCCGCGCATTTAATCATGCTGGCCGGAGTGTATCCGCAGGTACTTAAGGGGCTGTTGGAAATGATCGGTCGAGCGGATGTATGGGAGGTTTGTTTAGCCGAAAACATACCCGAAAAAATGCACCCTAAAACGGCGGTTAGCAGACCGGAAAACCCAATTTATAGGGACAAATATGTCCCTATAAATGTGATGGTCAATCTGGACGTAGCTATCAAATTGAACCATCGTCAGCTATGGTTCATCGGTGAATTGCAGAGAGGAAAGAAGCTAAAAGCCGATGATATTGCCACGCAGTGGTGGGTGAGCCATAAGACCGCCAAACGCGACATCGCCAGCATGTTGGAGCATAACGCCATTTGCTATAACGGAGCGCGGAAGAATGGCTTTTACACGGTGGTGTGAGTTACGCGACCAAGCCAGCAATATTACCAGACACCTGACCGGCGGCTTGTTTGATAGGGTCGGACATAAGGTGGGCATAGCGTGCCGTGGTTTGCACCTGTGTGTGGCCAAGCAGCTTTCCTATCATAGGCAGGCTCATGCCTTGGCTAACGGCATAGGAGGCGAAGCTATGGCGCAAATCATGAATGCGCACATCTTCCAGACCAGCACGTTTGCGGATGCGCCGCCATGGCTTTTGCATATCTGTGAGGTAAGCTCCCTCAAGCGTACCGTAAATCACGTAAGGGTTATTGGCAGGTGTGTCAGGGTGCGCCTTGATAGCTCGCAGCACTTCCATTACATGCTCACCAGCGTAAATGACCCTCGCGCCTGTTTTAGAATCAGGCAGTTTGATCGTAGAGTCGGCCCAGTCGATAAATTTCCATTGCAGGGTTTGGATTTCGCTCAGGCGACACCCGGTCAGCAACAGCAGCTTGATGCAATTGACTGCCGAGTGCGATTCTACTCCCTCCGCATGCATCTGTTTGAGTGTGGCACCCAATCGCTTGGTTTCGTCTGGGGTCAAAAACCGTTCGCGCTTCTTCTCAGGGTATTTCTTGATGTGGCGACGTGGATTAGTACCATCCGGACGCAGTCCCCACATCTCAGCCAGATTGAACATTTTGGAGATGATCTCCAAACACCGGTTCGCCTCGTAAGGCGATTTACGACGCGTATGGTGAAATGCCGAAATATCGGCTCGCGTGACATCCGTAATCTTCAGATGGCCAAATTGCGGCAGGATGAATTTCTTGAGGTTGCGTTTGTAGCCATCAGCAGTGCGCGGTTTCAAATGCACATCAACATGCTCCTCGATGAATCGCTCAGCAAGGTCGTTGACTGTCAGTGCATATTGCTTGGCGCGTTCCTCTCCGACAGGGTCATCTCCCGACTGAACCGCTGCCAGAATTTTGAAGGCTTTCTTTCGAGCATCCTCCAACGGAACCACCCCATGCATACCAAGGCTCTTGCGTCGAATCTTTTTCCGCTCGGCCCGATATTGAATCACATAGGACTTACGACCCGATGGCATGACCCGTACTCCAAAGCAGGGCAGTTCGGAATCAAAGATGAAATAGTCTTTGGATTGTATTTCTGCGGCATCTATAAACCGCTTGGTCAGTTTTGGCATTGGCAACCTCTTTTCGTTTCAATTATGGGCTGCGGTTGCCTGCTTCCGTGGAAGCACTATGGAAGCAAGAGGCAGAAAATCACGGCGCAGCCGGTAGAAACACTAAGCGCATGATAGCTGCCATTTATCCAGTAAAAACAATGCTTTATAGAAATACAAAGAAAACAAAGTAAGCGGGAAGAAACACCCCAAGCACCACTCATAACCTGAAGGTCGCAAGTTCAAATCTTGCCCCCGCAACCAATTTTCTCTTTGATTTATAGGCATAATTGCGCGGCACCAAAATGCCGTTTTCTCCGCCCAAAAATCCGGTGCCGCACTGGTGCCGCCACTGACATGCACATGGAGGAATGGTTGGGAATGGGATGGGGCACTGGAAATTATTCTGCGGCACTGGCCGCTTCCGCTTTCTGCGATTTTCTTGCCATATTCTTCACTGGGATGAAAATGATATGAAGGGTCAGCCAGTAAAGATAGACAAACTCCGGTGCGAACAGTTGATCATCGTCCAGAAGGCCATGCATGAGGTTATTCCTCATATTCTCTCCCTCTTTCTTAATCAGCAGCCCTTGCAGGTCAAATACCAGGTCTTTCCCGAACACTTCCACCAGCTCCTCACATTCAAGCGTATAATTCAGAGGACTCTCTTCCTGAATACCACCAACAATCTGCCTAGACGTTTGTCGTTCGTAGTTGTTGAGCACATAGCGGATAGAATTTTCTATCTGTGGAATCAGAATATGGGCAGCAGATAGAAAATCGCCATGGAACCCATGGAAGAAGCCATAAGCATAAGCATTCACCCGTTCCGGCGGGATGAATGGATGATCTTTTAGGAAAGAGACCCACTCGAAAAGGGAAATATTATGCTCCAGCCTGATTTGCTGCAGCGCTGGCATTAAAGCGGATTTCGCAAAAAAGTTTCTGTGAAATTGCGCGATATGCCGGTGCATCTTAGATTCCGGCGAATCATCCATAGAAGACTTGGCTACAACTCTTCCCTTACGATCATGAAATGTGGCTGACATCATAGCGGAAAGCGGTGATTTCCGGACTTGCTCTTCCATCTCCTCTTTTACTTCATCCAGCGGTGGTGGACGCATCAGGAAGGCAAATTTGTAAAGCGCTGTAAACAAGTCATGCTCGGAAACTTCTTCCGTGGCTTTCTTCACGATATCGGAGACATCGACCTCGGTGGAAAAGGACTGCATCTCATTTTTGATTTTAGGTTGCCCTTCCAGCAACCGCTCATATATTTCATCGCGCCTTTGCTGTTTCCCCGGAATGGAACGATATGCCTCGACGGCACTCTGTAGCCAACCGCAAATCAGCATGTAAGAAGGCTGTTCTCCAGCTTCCGCAATTTCAGCCAATTTGACGTAGGTTTCAGCGCCATTGCCCTGGCAGCGAATGGCATCATCCACCTTATCTGCATGTTGATGTAGCTTGGCCGCCAAGTTCCAAGCATCTCTTGCCGTGTCATGGTGATTTTTTTCTTCATGGGTGGTGGCAATGGATTCCAGTATTGCAGCATGCCGGTCATTATCTGCACGGCGTGCTCCATGCAGCAATTCAATCAGATGTATTACCAAATAAGGAGGATCTGTATTCGATCAGTAAAATTCATAATCTCTCGCTGTTAATTCTTACAATTCCAGTGGAAACCCTACGGTCGCAAACATACTCAATTTTTATCAAATAACAATAGAAAGCAAAATATTATACTCCATATCACACAGGGTTGACTGAATCTCATCAAGCAGTTTGAGGGGGGCGAGCCGAAGATTTATCTGGATGCCGCAGGCCTGCCGACAACCAATTGCGACCATCTGATTCCCTGCCAGGAAACCAGCCAAAGGAAACCCTGTACACCTTGGAGAATATGAAGACCGGAAAAATACCTCAAAATCAATATTTTTCTTTTACTTAAGAATAAATTCCCTTATTTTCCCAATGTAGGGTAGCTACCAAGAAGGGAATTTTGTGCCAGTAAAGAAGGACATTATGACGATTCGTGAAGTAGCAGAGTATCTGCAGCTTACGGAGAAGACCATGTACCGGCTTGCGGCGGAGAAAAAAATCCCCGGCTTCAAGGTAGGTGGAGCATGGCGATTTAAGAGGCAGGAAATTGAGGGATGGATAAAGCAGCAAACCCGTAAGAAGAAAAAATGATGTGAGCGTGTTATGAAGTTTATCGATTTATTCGCAGGTCTTGGGGGCTTTCACCTCGCTCTTAACAGGTTGGGGCATACTTGTGTCTTTGCTTCTGAGTTAGATGAGGAGCTCGCTGACCTGTATGAGAAGAATTTTGGTATCCGTCCTGCTGGTGATATTCGCGCTCATTATAAAAACGTACCGGCCCACGACATTCTGTGCGCGGGCTTTCCGTGCCAGCCTTTCTCAAAGGCTGGTGATCAGAAAGGCTTCGATTGCCCACAATGGGGCGACCTTTTCGATTATGTCATAAAAATACTCAATAAACACAAGCCACAGTTTATTCTCATTGAAAATGTTCCAAACCTGCTACGTCATGATGAGGGCAAGACCTGGGAGAAAATTAAAGCCAGACTTGCACGAGCTGGTTATCAGATTGACGCCCACAAACTCTCACCACATATGTTTGGTGTGCCGCAGATACGGGAGCGCGCACTGATTGTCGGTGAGCGGAAAAGCCTTAATGGATTCTCCTGGCCCGAACCAACTCATGATCAGGAAAATCTGAGCATACAAACTGTGTTAGATAAAAACCCGGACGACGCTAAGCCGCTTCCTCCCAACGTTATACGCTACCTTGATGCATGGCAGTGCCTCATTGAGCAGTTGCCGCATGATGAGCAACTTCCTTCGTTTCCTATATGGGCTATGGAATTTGGAGCCACATACCCACTTGATTCTAAGACTCCGTATAAGCAGAAACTCAGGGATATTCAATCTTTCAAAGGCGCTTTTGGTGTTCCCCTTAAGGAAATGTCTCGCAAAGAAATAATGGAGGCACTTCCCGCTTATGCTCGTGATACTAACACATCGTTTCCAGACTGGAAGATTCAGTTCATCAAGCAAAACCGCGAGTTTTACCGCCGTCATAAGAAGATTATTGACCCATGGTTGCCTTTGATTCGTGATTTTGCAGCCAGTTTTCAAAAACTGGAATGGAACTGGAAGGCAGGCCCCAGAAATATATATCAAACCATCATCCAATTTCGCGCATCAGGCATTCGTGTAAAGCGCCCCTCTGCGGCACCATCCCTAGTGGCGCTTACTACAAGTCAGGTTCCCGTCATTCCGTGGGAAAAGCGCTACATGACAATGCGGGAATGTGCGAGACTACAAAGTATGGGAGCATTGCAGCATCTTCCATCTGCCCAGACAAAAGCCTATAAAGCCCTGGGCAATGCCGTTAATGTAGATGTGATTGAAGCTGTAGGACGCCAGCTATTTGGTGAGGCAGAGAGCGAAGCTGCCCGGTTACCTACCCAGCAGAAGGAGGTAGGGCATGCCAGCCAGCTTGCATACGCGTGAAAATAAAGAAATTGATCGTATCGACCGGGTCAATATTCGGCCTGGCGTTAGCGTGTTGTCCGTTCTGCGTCATCTTAATTATAAGCCGTGGTTTGCGCTGGCAGAGTTTGTCGACAACTCGGTTCAAAGCTATCTATCTAAAAGAGATCAACTTGAAGGGATTCATGGCAATGACTTTAAGCTGAAGGTACGCATAGACATTGAGTCAGGACATCCTTCCCGGATATCCATAAAAGATAACGCTGCAGGCATTTCTAGGTCAGATTTTCCAAGAGCATTCCGGCCTGCTGAAGTTCCCCCCGATCGTTCAGGTCTATCCGAATTCGGCATGGGTATGAAAAGTGCCGCGTGCTGGTTTTCTCCTAAATGGCAGGTTCGGACAAAAGCACTGGGAGAAAGTGCGGAGCGCCTCGTGCGCTTTGATATTGAGCGCATCGTTAATGATCAGATTGAAGAGTTGGAAATTACAGAGGCCGTTGGCGACACTAATGCACATTTTACGGAAATCATCCTGGATGACCTTCACCATGTACCCATTAAAAAAACACTTGCTAAGATTAAGGAACACATAGCCGACATCTATCGAGTGTATATTCGTGAAGGCCTGCTCGAGTTGTCCTTAGGGGATGAACTTCTAACGTATGAAGAACCATCTATTCTACGAGCACCTTATGTCCGCGAGCCTGAAGGAGAACCGCAGATATGGCGGAAGGATATTCATTTCGACTTTGGCGATGGCCTGTCCGTAACTGGGTTTGCCGCTTTGAGAGACCCAGGCAGCTTTGCCAAAGCCGGGTTTGCCCTATTTCGGCGTAAGCGCCTTATCCAGGGCAGTGCCGATGAAGGCTACCGGCCAGGTATGATATTTGGTCAGCCAGGAAGCCACCGCTCCCTACGTCTTTTTGGTGAGCTTCATCTGGAAGGATTTGAGGTTAGCCACACTAAAGATGGCTTCCGATGGGATGAGAATGAACAGCCATTTCTCGAGCTATTGAAAGAAGAATTAAACGGTGGGGATCTTCCACTTCTACGGCAAGCAGATGAATATAGGACGCTTGCTACGCGTAACGAGCGCAAGAATGCTGCAGAAAAGGCCGTCAATAGAGCGACTGATACGATGGAGCGTAATCTGCCTGATGTGTTGCCTCGCGTTGCAGACGAATCTCCAGTTGACACCCGCACTGAGGCGCTTGAATCTCAGGCCGTATTGGCTTCCAAGGAATTTAAAATACGATTTAGGGATAATGATTGGGTTATTCGGGTGGAGCTATCAGATGACCCTGCAGAGGGACAGTGGCTTTCCATAAGCGATCAGGCATCTACAGTATCATCTCCTGAGATTTTAGAAATTCGCCTCTCGCTGACACACCCATTCATGGTAAATTTTGCCCAGACTGACCCTGAGGACGTTGAGGCACTTTTAAGAGTGGCCGCTGGTTTAGCGTTAGCGGAAAAGTTAGCACGAGAAGCCGGGCAGAAATACACTGGCACCATACGACGAAATTTGAACGATATACTGCGTGAAGCGTTATCACAGCCATAATAAAATAAGAGGATATTTTAATGACGACAAACAGAACTGCCATTGTAACACCGATACCTTCTTCTCGCACTTCTAGTGCACGATGGCAGCCTGTTATTGGGCCAGAGGCAAGAGGAATTATTGATAGGAAACAACTTCCTGCTGATGCGGGACAAGGTGTTCTTGATGCAGCAGCATCGGTACTGGGGCGAGGTGCCGACCCCCGTTCTCCGCTAAGTGAGCGCACTGGCTTGGTAGTAGGATATGTACAAAGTGGTAAGACTCTTTCTTTTACAACAGTGATCGCCCTTGCCAGGGATAATGGATATCGCCTGATTATTACGGTCGCTGGCACCTCCAAGCCCTTACTTAATCAATCTACTCAGCGTCTGCGTCGTGATCTTTTTGTTGATGATGTGGATGGATATCTTCGCTGGGCAACTTACACTAACCCTGCAAATAATGAGAATAACAGCCGCTCTATTCAGCAGGTGCTGGAAGAATGGCGCGATCCACAGGTTCCTGAGAATGAGAAGCCGACCGTTCTGATTACTGTCATGAAAAATCACCGGCACTTGGCAAACCTCGTTGCGTTGCTGCGCCGCCTTGATTTAAATGATGTACCAACGCTTATTGTGGACGATGAGGCTGATCAAGCGAGCCTGAACACATTAGTCAACAGAGGTCGAGAAAGTACAACTTACAGGCGGTTATTAGAGCTACGTGAAGCCGTGCCGTTTCATACTTTTTTGCAATATACAGCTACCCCGCAGGCTCCGCTGCTTATCAACATCATCGACTCACTTTCCCCTCAATTTGTTCAAGTTCTCGAGCCTGGTGACGATTACGTTGGAGGTGAGACTTTTTTCAATGCAACCCATCAACTTGTAAGGATGATTCCATTTGAGGATGTTCCTACGGATGATAACTTGCTATCTGGCCCACCACCTTCATTGCTGGACGCTTTACGCATCTTTTTAGTAGGAGTGACAGCTGGCCTAATTCAGGGAAGAAGCCGACAAAATGCCAATCGCTCTATGCTTGTGCATCCTTCATTCAAAACGGATCGGCACCATGAATACAGCGTATGGATAGGGCAAGTTTTTCAGGAATGGCAACGCTTATTAGCACTTCCTGAGAATGATCCAGACCGAGCCGATTTTATAGATGATTTTAATGATTCCTATAATGAACTGAGGCGGACTGTCCCAGAAATTCCTGACTTTAGTGAAATCGCCAGGATGCTGCCAAGGGCCTTCCGGCTGACAAGCATTGAAGAAATAAATGCACGAGCTGGAGCGACTCCGAACGTAGATTGGACTCGTGCCTATGGCTGGGTTTTGGTTGGCGGACAGGCAATGGATCGAGGATTTACGGTTGAGGGACTGACCGTCACCTACATGCCACGTGGCCCAGGTGTAGGAAATGCAGATACTATCCAGCAGCGTGGCCGCTTTTTCGGTTACAAACGGCCATATTTAGGTTTCTGTCGTATTTATCTTGAGCAGGACGTTCTTACTGCGTTTGAGGAGTATGTGGTACATGAGGAGGAAATGCGACGGCAACTCCAAAGTAGTCAGCACTCAACCGAACCTCTCACAAGCTGGAAACGTGCCTTTGTTCTTTCGCCCGATCTCCGACCTTGCCGAACAAATGTAATACAGTACGAATATGCACGAGGAAATTACGCAAATAAGTGGTTTGCACCTAGTGTTGTCCTTAATGCTCCAAGCATAATAGAAGATAATCGGCAGGTAGCAGAATCTTTTCTCAGCGGCCTAACACTTTCCCCTGATGAAGGGAGCGCAGATCGTGAGTTGGCACAGATTCATGACGTTTGCCATGAAGTCCCGCTGATCGACATAATCGAGCAACTTCTTGTGCCGTACAGATTCACTGCTCCCCGTGACACACAGGAAATAACGGGCGTCCTGCTTCAGTTATCAAATGCCTTGGAAACAGACCCAAATGAACGGTGTGTAGTCTATAGAATGAGCCCTGGCTATCCACGTAGCCGTACCGTTGATCAGAATGGGAGAATCCGCAATCTTTTCCAAGGTGCTGCCCCTGTTAATCCACCTGCACTTCGCGGTTCTATTTATCCTGGCGACCGCGAGGTACATGAAGCTGAGCATGTAACAGTGCAGCTTCACTTTATTGACATCACTCAGGATAATGAGACCGTAGCACAGAATGTTCCTGTTGTAGCGATCTGGATTCCACGGCGCATGGAACTTCCTTGGATTACACAGGATCAACAGCGATGAATACAGGCTTAGCAGATTTGCTCGAAAGAATTGAAATACCGCATCAGTCGATGGACGGTTCTCGTTATCATGTTACGCCTATACCTGGACTTGATGCTCATTATCTAGGGCGTACTGGTGACGGAGCGCCTTGCCTTTTAATCAGTTCTAAGGACGGGGGGATGAAGTCGCCACTCCGTCTGGCTGGAATCGAGGCTTACTTCAGTCTCCAATGTAATATTGCGCTAGAAGACGGAGCAGAAAAAGTAGAAACACTGACAGTGATTACCTGCACAGCAAAAGAGCCATCGCTGCAGGCATACTTCACCTACATCTGTGAGGTGCTTCTAAAAATTGTCGGCCCCACCCCAACCCTGCAGCAGGTCGCAGATGCGGTATGGAGGCTTGTAGAACTTTTTCAAAAGCTCGCACGCCCATTATCAAAGCCCATAGTCGGGTTGTGGGGTGAACTTTACGCTATTCATAGAAGCCGCAATCCACGCCTTGCACTGCAAGCATGGCGTAGTGAAGTAGACGATCGCTTTGATTTCTCAATGGATAAGTTAAGATTCGAAGTGAAATCGACCAGTACACGAACCAGAGCACATGAATTTTCTTTTGAGCAATGTAATCCACCTGATGAGACGACTGGAGTTCTCGTCTCGCTAACCGTTGAAGCGCGTCGGCTCTTCAAAGATTTCGCCGGTCTGTAAATCGATGATCTGCCGTATTCGGGATAGTTTGAACGAGCGGGAAGCATTGCGCTCATAGCAATGACATTTCATCAGGATGTCTCCGTCTGGCTGCTCACAGAGCGTATGGATTCGGATACGGCGTTCACTTTCTTTGCCTTTGGAGTCCACATAGTGGATGCCGACCGACATACCGATGAACTCCTCAAACGCCCAATGACCATCCTCCTGGTATTCTTCATCCATCTCCGGCAATGACACATGCAGCGTCGGTGGGATGTTGGGCTGGCTCTCCGGTGCGGCGGTCACCCAGCTGCGCAGTTTCTCAGTAATATTCTGAATCAACATATTATTTTACCTAGTTGCCATGGCCGTAGATTAATCTGTGCAAACATTTTTGTCACCGGAAAATCCGATTAAATTCCGTGCATAGCGGCAGGAGGATTTCACTGACGTTCCGCACGATTCACGATTAGCGAAATGCCCCCGGAGCACCCCATTTCGCTATCTCGCCTCGTAAGCTATTGATATTACAAGATTCATATGTCGAGAAAACGAAACGAAATGGTTTTTTGGAATTCGTGGCTAGTAAAAGGCCGCGCCTTCGGCGCACCCGTAAGGGGTGGCCGCCGGAGTACCTTGCGTTCCCGCTCGGGAATAGCGCTGGTTTACGTTCCGGCTAATTTGCGGCGAAAATCGCCGCAAATTCATGAATCATTAAACCAATGCCATAATTTTAGGCCGGAAACTTATGCCGGGTACGGTTTGCCAGCGCCACCAGAGAGAGCATGACGGGTACTTCCACCAGCACGCCCACGACCGTGGCGAGTGCCGCGCCGGAGTGCAGCCCGAACAGGCTGATGGCGACGGCGACGGCCAACTCGAAGAAGTTGGACGTTCCGATGAGCGCTGCCGGTGCGGCGGTGGAAAACGGTACGCGCCAGAGATACGCCCAGCCATACGCGATGAAGAAAATGCCATAGCTTTGAATCAATAGCGGCACGGCGATCAGGCCGATGACCAACGGTTTATCCAGTATGGTCTGCGCCTGAAAGCCAAACAACAGTACGACCGTGGCCAATAGCCCCATGATAGAATAGGGTTTTACTGTGGCGGTGAAGCGCCCAATGCGCTCCTGTGTGTGTTTATTTTCCAGCCGTTTGCGGGTGGCATATCCGGCGGCCAGCGGGATGACGACATAGAGCACTACCGAAAGCAGCAGCGTCTCCCACGGCACGACGATATCCGTCACACCGAGCAAGAACGCGGCCAGCGGCGCGAAGGCAAAGATCATGATGATGTCGTTGATCGACACCTGCACCAGCGTGTAATTGGCGTCGCCGCGCACCAGCTGGCTCCAGACAAACACCATCGCCGTGCAGGGCGCAACACCGAGCAGGATC
>PBPD01000132.1 GCA_002725445.1 Rickettsiales bacterium | reverse complement strand
CATCAAGCACATCTCGCTGCTTGGCTTTTTTCTTGGATGCAGAGGGCGTGGAAACAGGCGGCATTGGCTTAGCAACCGGCTTAGGCGCCGCTGCGGCTGGGGCCTTCACTTCAGTTTGCTCTGGCTTCACCTCAGCCACAGGCTCGCCACGCACCATTTGTACAGGCTGCAAATGACGGTTAACAAACTCCATGGCTTCCTGATTGAGCCCCTCGCGCGTCACCTCTTTGCCGCCAAGCAAGAATGACAGCCACATGCCACGAATCAACGCGTGCACCTGACGGGCAAATTGCTCCGCACCAAAGCCCCTAGGCGATGCTTTTTTCCATGCGGTTGCCAGCGCATCCTGCAGCTTGGCATCGCTCTTGTCGAATTGCTCACGGTATGGCGCATGTGCCGCTGCATGCCCCCAAAAAGCCGTCAACACATTCAGGCGCTTTGGGTAACAGAGCTTCTTGCTAAAATGCACATCGATTAACGCATTGAGTGCGCCCTGCTCGGTATCATCCGCACGCTCAAGCGCCGACCGCCAGGCCGCCTCATACTCCTCCAGCAACCATTGCAGGGTTTCCTGCATCATCATTTCTTTGCTGGTAAAGTAAAAATTGATAATCCCGCGGGACATGCCCGCACCTTTGGAAATATGCGTAATGGTGGTTTCGGTGAGGCCTCGCTTAGCGATGGAATCGAGCGTTGCCTGCATGAGTTGTTGCTTGCGCTTATCTTTGACATTCGCACGGGGCATGGATTTCTCCCTCTAGTGAAGGTTTATAAATACCCCGCCAAAAACGGCTCAGCAAGCAGAATTCAAAATATTTTTATAAAGCGTTGAATAACAATACACTACCCAAAAACCGCTTTCTGAATGTGCATTTAGTTTTTAAACAGCCGTTCAACGGTTTCTTCATCAAATTCATAGGATGTATTGCAGAATTGACAATTCACTGCGATGACTCCCTCGACCTGCATATGATCGATATCTTCCTTGGGCATCGTCATCAATACCGACTCGATACGCTCACGACTGCAGCGGCATTGCTGGCGCAGATCATGCGGCTCAAACACCCAGACCCCATCTTCATGATACAAACGATAAAGCAGCTCCGATAGCGCCAGCGAAGAATCCAGCAACTCATGCGCCTGCACGGTTTCCAACAAGACCGTGGCATGCTGCCAGTCATTATCCGATATGTCATCCACCACATCGCCTTCCGCATTCGCCGGCAAACGCTCCACCATTATGCCGCCGCCAATCCAGTGCGGGTCATCACCACCTTCCTGGCTTTGCCCTACCGCCAGATGCAACGCCACATCAATTTGCTGTGACTGGGCAAAATAACTGCTGATCGCGTCGGCAACGGTGTCGCCCTGCAACTCAACAATGCCCTGATAGCGGTTGCTGGCATCACCCTGATCCAGCGTGATGGCGAGATAGCCTTTGCCAAGCATTTCCGGCAGAGTCGGCTTTTCAGGCAGCGTTACGTCCTTATCAAACTGCGCATAGCCGCGCAACGCACCTTCAAAGGTTGCATCCACCACCATCAATGGCACTGGCCCGTCGCCTTTGGCTTGCAGGGTGATAATACCTTCATGCTTGAGGTTGCTGGAAAGCAGCGCCGCCAGCATCAACAACTCACCCAAACAGCGCGCCACTGCAGGCGGATAATCATATTGCCCGAGGATTTTGTCGATACTGTCATTAAGGCGAACCGCGCGGCCACGCACCTGACTTCCGTCGACCATAAAGGGTTGTATCGCGTCGTGGGTTACCCGACGCGGCGCTTGTGCATTTGCTTCACTCATTAGATCACTCCGAAACACCAAAGCAGAATGGCCTTCTGGGCGTGTAGCCTGTTTTCTGCTTCGTCAAACACAGCAGATTGCGGGCCATCCAGTACGTCGTCTGTCACTTCATCGCCGCGATGCGCAGGCAAACAATGCAGGAAAATAGCACTTTCCTTAGCCTTTTCCATCATGGCCTGATTCACCTGAAATGGCGCAAAGCTCTGCTTGCGGGTTAGCGTATCATCATCGCCCATCGACACCCATGTATCCGTCACCACCACATCGGCATCTTCCACCGCTTCATGTGCGGACGCATATTGCGTAATTAACTGGCCATCTGGCAATTTGAGGGTTGGCTCGAATCCTTCTGGTGTAGCGATACGCAGATAGAACCCGAATTGCACGGCAGCTGCCATCCAGCTGTGGCACACATTATTGCCGTCACCTACCCATGCCACACGCAGCCCCTTCAGCTGACCCAGGCGTTCTTTCACCGTCATCAAATCCGCCATAAGCTGGCAGGGGTGGAACTTGTCCGTCAGCCCGTTCACCACCGGCACATCTGCATAGCGCCCCAGCTCTACCAGCGTGCTGTGGCTGTGAGCGCGCAACATCACCGCATCCACATAGCGCGACAACACACGCGCCGTATCTGCCACCGTTTCACCGCGGCCCAACTGTAAATCATGCTTTTGCAAGGTGAGCGCATGCCCGCCCAGCTGATGCATGGCAATATCAAATGAGACACGTGTGCGTGTGGATGGTTTTTCGAAAATCATAGCGAGCGTGCGCCCTGCCAACAGCGGCGAATGCTCGCCCGCTTTATGTTGCGCTTTCAACTCATGTGCTTGCTGCAGAATATGCTCCAGCGTATCCGGAGCATGATCAAGCAACGACAAAAAGTGACGAGGGGTATTGGTCATGCATAATCCTTAGCTATTCGATTCAGTATATCCACCGCTTCATCCATTTCAGACTCGGTGATGACCAGTGGCGGAATAATACGTAGCACATCGCCGTAACACGGCGCCACCAGCAGCCCTGCCTCACGCAGTTTTGCTGCAAAATCGCGGGCGGGAATGCGCATCGCCAGACCAAGCATCAGCCCCATACCGCGCACTTCCTTAAAGACCGATGGGTGTTCGCCCACCAGCCGATTCAGCGCCTTGGTGAAATAATCTCCCTTGCTGCGCACCGCTTTCAAAAACTCTGGTCGCTCAAGTTCGTCCAGCACCGCATTGCCTACCGCCATGGCCAGCGGGTTACTGCCATAGGTCGAGCCGTGACTGCCAGCTGGCAACGCATGACCAATAGCTTCACGCATCAGCACCCCTGCCAACGGAAAGCCATTGCCCATCCCTTTTGCAATCGTAATCAAATCAGGTTCTACGCCATAAGCCTCATAGGCAAACAACGCACCGGGGCGCGCCATGCCGCATTGAATTTCATCCAGAAACAGTAATAAACCATGTTCATCGCACAATCTGCGTACGCCTTGCATAAAGGCTTTGCTTGCAGTATTCACCCCGCCCTCGCCCTGAATCGGCTCGAGCATGATAGCAGCGGTTTCATCGGTTATTTGCGCTTTGACAGATTCAAGATCGTTAAAAGTGGCACGGTCAAACCCGTCAAGCAACGGCTCGAAACCTTCGCTAAACGCACGGTCATCTGCGGCCGAAAGCGCGCCAAGCGTGCGGCCATGAAAGCCCATCGTCATGGTGATGATGCGATAACGTTTTGTGTTGCCTGCACTGTAATGGGCGCGGCGTACAAACTTTATCGCCGCTTCTACAGCTTCTGTGCCTGAGCTGCAGAAAAATGCCGTGTCGGCAAAGCTTAAGCGCACCAGCCGCTGCGCATAGCGCTGCAGGCCTTCGTGATTAAATAGATTAGAGCAATGCCACAGCTCGTCTGCCTGTTTTTTGAGCGCTTCCACCACGCGTGGATGGCCATGCCCCAGCGCATTTACGGCAATGCCTGCGGCACAATCCAGATAGCGCTTGCCCGTGGTATCATAAAGATAGCAACCTTCCCCGCGCGTGATCGTTACATCCGCACGGCGATAAACTGGCATGTAGGGCGTTATGGTCATTATTGAGCAAACCTTTTGAAAGAGCGCGGATTATCGAAAGCGAAGGCGCTAAAGTCAACCTTTCAATCACGTCTTCAGGCGATAGCCCTTTTTCAACACATATTGGGCAATGGTCCATAATACGATGTTGGTGCCAATCAGCACGATCATACCCGTTTCGGGTGGCGCATCACTAAACCCAGTCAGCGCGTAGCGGAAGCCATCAATCATATAGAAAAACGGATTGGCGTGGCTGATATGATACCAAAAACCGGGCAGCATCTGAATCGAATAGAACGTGCCCGACAAAAACGAAAGCGGTGTCACCACATAGTTAGTGATAGCGGCCAGCTGATCAAAAGTTTGCGCCCATATGCCTGTAAGCAGGCCCAGCAACGCCAGCATAATCGATGACGCTAACAGATAGAACACCGCCAGCGACCAGCTATGCATCTCAATATCGACAAACAACGCCATCGCTACCGATACCGAAATACCAACCAGAATACCGCGACTGACACCGCCCATCACCATACTAAAGGTAATTTCTGCGCCAGAAAGTGGCGGCATGAGCAGGTCAATAATCACGCCCTGTATCTTTTGGAGCATCAGCGAAGAGGACGTGTTGGCAAAGGCATTTTGCACCACCGCCATCATGATAAGGCCGGGCGCAATAAACTGGTCAAACGGCATGTCGCCCACCGTGCGGCGGCTACCGCCCAAGGCAAGCGTTAGAATAGCCAGAAACAAAAGCGTCGTTACCATCGGTGCGGTCACCGTCTGGTTCCACACTTTCAAAAAACGCCATACTTCACGCTTATAGAGGGTGTACACCCCAACTAGATTGATCGATTGCATGGAGGGGAATGTAAGCCTTTATGAGGCAAGGTCAATGGCTGGATTAGCGCGATCGACAATATTATTGTTGGAAGCATATAAATATGCCGCATTCGACTGCGCCTTGCGGGCTACGGAGATATCCTGCGCCGACACATCGGTGGCGGCCAGTGCGGCGCGCCCAACGGCGGCAGCATCCGCTGCGGCTTCTTCAGGCGTGGCTGCCGGGCCTGAGCTTATACTCACACTGCCAGCGACAGCATATAGCTTGCCGTCTGGGCCCACCTGATAATCATATTTTGGGGCAGAGCCAAGCCCGCCCGATGCCTGCAAATGCTGATTTTCCTGCGCACGCACGCCAAAATCTGCCAATTGCAGACGCGCCAGATAGGCAGCGTCGTTCGATTCCTGGGTTTCTTTCAGGAAGGCTTCCGAACCAAATACCGCCGCTTCATCAGACGGTGACAGCTGAGGCCGTGGGCGCAGCAGATCACTGAGTGAAGACGGCCGACGATCGGGAATATTGTTTAGCGGGCTGCTTGGGCTGGTATTGTCATTGCCTACCTGTCCGGGGGCAAGGCTGAGCGGATCACGCACCCCTTCGCCACGACGCGTCGTGGTAACGGTTGCACTGGTTGCATAAAGCTGACCATCAGGCCCTACTGTATAGCTGTATTGCGCGGTGGATGTAGCACCACCCGCCTGCGCTGCCGACTTTTGCGCCTGCGCACGCACATCGGCATCCACCTGCTTCAACGCGGTCGACGCAGCGTCCACCCGCGGAGCACGGTTTGCCAATATATTGTTTAATAAAGGTTGCGCATTAAGCTGCGCGCCAGGCACATTCATGCGGATACTTTCCTATACTTGCCGTCTAGCGACTCATACTTGTTCGCTATGTATTATATTACTTGTTTAGTATGCCATGAATTGGCTTGCAAGGCAATATGTTAGACTTATACACAACAAAAAAGCCCGGCACATTGGCCGGGCTTTTCCATTTTGGTGCTATACTGCGTGTTTTAGCGGCGGTCGCCAAACAATTGCAGCAGCATGATGAACAGGTTGATAAAGTCCAGATACAGGCTCAGCGCGCCCATAATCGACGACTTCGCCAGCCCTTCCTCGTTACCTGCATATTGGTAATACATGCTTTTGATCTTCTGTGTGTCGTAGGCTGTCAGGCCAACAAACACCAACACACCGATGATCGAGATCGCGTAATACAGCACAGGGCTTTGCAGGAAGATGTTCACCAGCGACGCGATGATGATACCGATCAGCCCCATAAACAGGAAGCTGCCCATACCGCTCAAGTCGCGCTTGGTGGTGTAACCATACAGGCTCATCGATCCGAAAGTAGCCGCCGTGATAAAGAACACGCGCACAATGCTTTCGCCAGTGAACACGGCGAACACATAATATAGCGACAGTCCCATCAACGCCGAATAGCCCCAGAACCACATTTTTGCAGAGCTAACGCTCATTTTATGCATGCGGGCGCTCAAAAAGAACACAACCCCCAAAGGCGCAAGCATCACAATCCACGCCAGTGGGCTCAGACCGGTTTCGGTTACCATCAGCGACAAGAATGCTGGGGACGTACCGGCAAAATATGCTACAATACCAGTCAGCAACAGCGCGCTGGTCATGTAGTTATATACTTGCAGCATGTAGCTGCGTAAGCCCTGATCCATCTCTACCGACTGGGCAGAGCTCGACATAGACTCAGGTTTATTCCACGGATTCATAGTTTTCCTCCTAATCCACAAACACAGTTTGTTGTGCGCATTATTATATGGGGTCGGGCACCTGATTTTCAACCAAAACCGAAAAAAATCGTACAAGGCATATACGAATAAATGCTTGCAAAATAGGGGCTCAAAGGTTATACACCACCTCCCTCTGCTCATAGCATTGGGTATTTTCCGGTTGTCGGGCCAATGGCATGCCTGGGCGACCATCGCTTAAAGCATTAGATTAAAAGGATTGTTCAAATGCCGAAGTTAAAGACGAAAAGTAGCGTCAAAGGACGTTTCTCTCTGACCGCCAAAGGCAAGGTCAAAGCTAACCAAGCGGGCAAACAGCACGGTATGTCCAAACGCAGCAAGTCGTTCATTCGCGACCAGCGCGGCACCACTACGTTGAGTGACGCGGATGCGAAGATCGTTAAAAAATTCATGCCGTACGGCGGTTAGTGAGAGGAGAATAAATCATGGCTCATGTAAAACGTGGAGTACCTGGACGTAAACGTCACAAAAAAGTGATGAAGATGGCGAAAGGCTATCGCGGCCGTTCCAAAAACTGCTACCGCGTAGCAGTCCAAAAAGTTGAAAAAGCGCTGCAATATGCGTATCGCGACCGTCGCGTGAAGAAACGTGACTTCCGTCGCCTGTGGATTCAGCGTATCAACGCAGCCGCACGTCAGAATGGTATGACCTATGCGACCTTCATGAACGGGCTGAACAAGGCTGGTATCGAGCTGGATCGCAAAGTGTTGGCCGAACTGGCTGTGCACGAGGCAGATGCATTCACCGCACTGGTGGACGCAGCTCGCGAAGCGCTGGGCAATGACAGCGCTGCACAGCAAAAAGCGGCATAACGCTTAAAAAAAGATCTGAAAGGGGGCTTTGTGCCCCCTTTTTTAATGACAAACCTTTATTTCTGTCCTATCCAACCTCGCATGGATGAAGTAGACGCATTACAAGCCGAAGCGCAAAACGCGATCAATAACGCCGACTCGCTGAAGTCGCTGGATGATCTGCGCGTGGCTTATCTGGGCAAAAAAGGGAAAATCACCGAGCAGCTTAAAACCATGGGTCAGCGCTCGCCAGAGGAACGCAAGACATTAGGCGCCGCCCTCAACAAAACCAAACAAGCCATCACCGCCGCCATTGAAGTGAAACAGCAAGCGCTGGAGCTGGAAGAAACCAACGCGCGACTGGCCGACGAAACCATCGATATCTCGTTGCCCGTGCGTCAGGAGCCGCGTGGTGCGATTCACCCAATCACTCAGGTGATCGACGAAATCACCGCAATATTTGCTGATTTCGGCTTTAGCGTTGCCGAAGGCCCCGAGATTGAAGATGATTTCCACAATTTCACAGCGCTGAATATTCCGCCCGAGCACCCTGCCCGCCAAATGCATGACACATTTTACATGCAGGGCACGGATGAAAAAGGCGATCCACTTGTGCTTCGCACTCATACATCGCCTGTGCAAATCCGTAGCATGCTGAAGGATAAGCCGCCTTTACGTATTATCGCGCCCGGCGCGACCTATCGCTGTGACTCCGACATGACGCACACACCGATGTTCCATCAGCTGGAAGGGTTGGTTATTGGTAAAGACATTCATATGGGCCACCTCAAAGGCGTGTTGCAGGACTTTGTCGATGTGTTTTTTGGCAAAAGCGGCATTCCGATGCGCTTCCGCCCTAGCTTCTTCCCCTTCACCGAGCCATCGGCCGAAGTCGATATTGGTTGCCAGAAAGGCAAGGACGCGCTGGTAATCGGCGAAGGCGAT
>PBPD01000131.1 GCA_002725445.1 Rickettsiales bacterium | reverse complement strand
TTTATTGCGGCACAGGCACGCAAATACCAGCCACGCCTGTGGTATGTGGATGCGTTGCGCGGCGCAGGCCAGTTGATTAACACATTAGGCGGCACCTATGTGCAACCCGGCAATCCGCGCGGGGGCATGGGGTTTAACCCGCTTTTGATGGAAGATAACAACCCCAACCGCGAATTTCTGACACTCTGGCTGATCATGCTGATCGACCCGCACGGCGCAAACGTTAATGACGCCACTATTCAGGGCTTCAAAGGCATTATCGACCAGATCTATAAGCTGCCTCCAGAGCACCGCAATTTGCAATCCATCGGTCAGGCGCTTGGCGCACAAAACCCGGCACTGGCCGAGAAATTCAGCCAATGGTATGGCAGCGGCAAATATGCCAATTTGTTTACCGCACCAGAAGACGCGCTGACGCTGGAAACCGATACGCTTGGCATCGACGTATCGGCTTACATCAACGATGTGAACGCCATTGTGCCGCTGGCGTCTTATATTTTGCACCGTATGACCAACCAGCTTGATGGGCGCAAATCCATGCTGGTGCTGGATGAAGCATGGCGGCTGCTGGACAACCCGATATTTGGCCCGCGCGTGCAGCACTGGCTGGAATATCTGCGCACCCAAAACACAGCCTGCTTCTTAACAACCGAAGATGTGGACGATGCAGGCCAGCGCCAGATCAGTAAAGCGATCATGCCGCAGCTGGCCACGCAAATTTACCTGCCGCACCCCTACCCTGACAGTGCCTATATCAATGTGTTCGGGCTGACAGAGGAAGAATTTGGCTATTTGAGCATGATGAATGCCGAAGAGCGCCATTTCCTGCTCAAGCGCGGCAACGAAACCATCGTCGCAGAGCTGGATCTCGGGGGGCTGGATGACATCATCGGCGTGCTCAGCGGCCAGTCGAGCGACACCGTCATGGATGACGGCATGCCGCCTCTTCCTACGATGGGAGGTGCTACCGGATGATGCCACGTGGCTTTTCACGCCTGATTGTGATCGCGCTGGCACTTGTGCTATTGCAGGGTTTGGTATTTTGGGCCTATGGCCAGACGATCACCGATGCAAAAGTAGCCGAAGATTTCACCTGTAGCGCTTCGGGCGAGCCCGAAGGCCAACTGTTTGAAAGCACCGTCTCGCCGCCCACGGGCGATGCACGCTACGAGCATATGTTCACCTATTTTGTGGCCGAGTTCGAGGTGCTGATCAGCGAATTGTTCGGCCATCTGTTCTGCGGCATGCAAGACTCGCTTTTTGATCCGGTCAAAGCCGTGCTCACCCTGTTTGTTACCTTCATTGGCGTCGGGTTTCTCATAGGGGTTCTGCCCTTCACCGCCAAAGAACTGATGATGATTCTGGCGAAATTCTCACTCGTCTATGTATTTGCAACCCAATCGGAATACGCCATTGGCATTGCATACCGCTTTTTCATGATTGGCGCGCAGGAAGGCATTACGATCGTGCTATCCAGTGTGGATTCAGGCGGCGGGAGTATGAGTGGCGGCGATATCTTCGCCAAAATCGATGAATTATTTTACAAGGTCATCCACCTTACTGGCGAAAGCTCACGCATTGGTCGCGAGCATATCCTGATCGGGGACGACCCTAATTTCTGCAAAAACGGGCTCTTTGCCTTCATCATCGTGTTGCTGGCAGCCTTTCCACCGCTGTTTCTGGTTGCCATCTTCATCATGTTCAAAATGGCATGGCTATTTATCCGCGCATTGATGGGTTATCTCTTCGGATTGCTGGGCGTTACCTTCCTGATGACGCTGATGCCTATTTTCGCCAGCTTCGCCCTGTTCAAATTTACGCGTAACTTCTTCGATAAATACATCCAATACCTCACCTCTTTCGCCTTCCAAATGGTGGTGGTATTTGCGTTCATCGCCATTGTGATCATGCTGAACGATCATGTATCCAAAAGCTTCAGCGCGCTGTTTGATCTTGTGCGTCCTTATGACCAGACCATCTTCAGCGATGGTGGCGGCGCTATTGTAGATATGAAACTATGCACCATCTGCAAATTCACCATGGAAGACATTATGGAAGACGGTGAGAAGGTCGGGGAACGCCCTGTATGTGACGGCTCGGGCGAAACCTACCATCCGGATGAATTGATCACCGACAATACGTTCCTTGAATATGCATCGGTACAGGCACTCACCTTGATGGCGATCGTATTTATCATGCATAAAATTCTCAGCCTCGTACCATCGATGGCACGCTTTCTGGCAGGCCCACGTTATGCCGGCCAGCTGGGTGGCTTTGCCCAATCGTCTGAGAGTAGCATCGGGCTTACTGGCACACGGCTTGGCCAGACCTTCGGCCGTGGCTTCGAATCCGGCTATGCGACTGCCAACAACACGCCCGGCGCTATCGCTGCCGGCTTCAAAGAGGGCATGGCCTCGATGCTGGTCGGCAACCGCGTGCGTCAGGAAACCACATCGGGTGCTGTTGGAATGTATGTCACGCGTGGTGGTGGCGGCATCATCGACGACACTATCCACTTCATCACCTCGCTGGGTGGCCGCCGCTAGCGCCGCTTAGCGTGTGATAGCGAAAAATCTGTGGATAACTTCTGAGCGCCGGGTTACGGCTTGCAATCTTTTCTATACTATATATAGTCGCTATTTAGGTGGTGGCATACTATAAATTCCTAATGTGACAGGGTGTGTGAGTGTTTAAAAAAGGGGATAAAGCCGAGGCCAAACCCGAATCCAAAAGCTGGTATCAGGATAAATTCCAGTACGTTCTCGTACAGCGCAATATTCTGGCTATTACCACGCTGGTGGCGCTTATTCTCGCCCTGATTTCCGTATTCGCTGTTATGCAGCTCACCCCGTATAAATCGGTCGAACCCTTTGTAATTCAGGTAGATGAAAAATCGGGTATCGTGCAGCGCGTAGACCCGGTAACCAAACAACAATTCACCGCCAACGAAGCGATCGAAAATTACTTCATCGTCAAATATATCACTGCCCGCGAAACCTATGACATCAGCGATTTGCGCCACAATTACAATATTGTGCGTGTGATGAGCAACCAATCAGTCTATGCGGATTTCCGCCGTCAAGCCACCCCGAAAAACCCAAACAGCCCTGCCGCCATGCTGCAAACCTCGGGCAAACGCACCGTCAAATTTAAGTCCATCACCTACATTGACACCACCGCACCCGGCCAGCAACAACGCGTCAACGCACCGCAAGTGGCGCAAGTGCGCATTCAGGTGACAGACAATTTGCCAAAAGTGCCGGCTCCTGTGGTCAGTCATCAAGTTATTACGCTGCAGTTCCAGTTCTCCGATCTTAACCTGACACAGGAAGATCGTTACATTAACCCGCTCGGCTTTACCGTGCTAAGCTACCGCAAAGACAGGGATGCAATGCCATGATCACTCGCCTTTTATTTGCTTCTGTTGCGCTCGGCGCTTTAGTTAGTTTTTCATCGCCACCGGCCGCCTACGCGCAGGCCAGCAAGCCCATTGTGACCGACAGTCGTATCAAGACCTTCGTATTCAACGAAAACGATGTCTATTCACTGCTTACCCATTACGGGTATCAGTCCAATATTGAATTCGGCAAAAAAGAAACCATCGAAACCATTTCGATTGGCGACCGTGTTGGCTGGCAAATTGTGCCAGCAGGCCGCCGCCTGTTCATCCGCGCGATGGAAGAAAATGCCCACACCAATATGACAGTCGTCACCAACAAACGCGCTTATCAGTTTGATCTGCGCTCCAGCAGCGGCGACAATCTGCCTGCCACGCACGAGCTGGTATATGTGGTGCGTTTTTTCTATCCTGAAGATGCGTTAGATGGGCCTAACCCACCTATTTACAGCGATGATATCGCAGCAGCCGACTTACCACCCGCACCTGCTGCACGCGAAATGAGTGCACAGTTCACCCCGCCTTCTGCGCCTACACCACCTGCCGCAAAACCGCCTGCGCCTACCCAAACCATGGCGTCTGCCCCTGCACCCAGCATGCCTGCGCCAACACGTATGCCGCCTGCACCAGCCGCAGCTACCCCACCTGCGCCCGCATGGCAACCCAGCGCCTCATCCATGCCAAGCCGCCTGCCTTCTACACAGGCAATCACCGGCTATAATTATCGCTATACATTCAGTGGCCCCAATGACATTGCCCCTGTAAAAATTTATGACGATGGGCAGTCCACCTATTTCAAATTCCGCAGCTATGGCTCAGGCACGCCGCACATCACCGCCCTCTTGCCTGATGGGCGCGAAATTCCTGTGCAAGCTGCACAAGCGGACCGCAACACATTGGTGGTTTCTATGACAGCGCCGCGCTTTGCCCTGCGCAGTGGCAGTCGTCAGGTAACCGTCTATAACGAACGTCAATATTCAGGACTCTGATATGGCAGACAATAACGCCCCTCCTCCGCCCCCTCCTCCACCTGAGATGGATCCGAATGCCGCCATGCCGCCCGGTGGCGACCCTAATGCGATGGGGGGTGGCCCAAATAATGGCAATGGCGGTGGTCTGGATTCCGGTGCACCCGCTGTGGCCGCTGCACCCGGCAAAGTGCTCATTGTATTGGGTGCGATGGTCGCCTTTGTTATTTTCATGCTATATTCTATCTTCAGCGGCGGCGAAGAAGAAGTGCCGGAAGAAAAGCCCAGCGTGCAGGTGGCTAGACCTTCTTTGGATGAAGAAGAGTTTTTACCAGAGCCTCCTCCCATCGTCGAAACTCCAATGATAGAAGAGCCACTGGTGATCGATGTACCGCCAGAGCCACCTGAGTCAAAAGGCTTCCCGGTATTTGGAGAAAATGACGCGCCGGAAAATGAGCTATTGATGGAACGCCGTCGCTCGGAAGTACTGATATTTGCTGATAGCGGTGGTGGTTTCCTGGATGATGAAGATGAAGAATATACCGCCCCGCCAACCAACGACCCTAATCAGGAATTCAGCAACGAGCTGTATAAATCCAACACCAAGGCACAAAAGGTAGAAGCAGGCCGCATTGGCGATCTGCGCTCGGTGGTGGCACAAGGCAAGCTGATCCATGCCGTGTTAGAAACCGCGATCAATACCGATCTGCCCGGCCCGGTACGCGCCATTGTCAGCCGCGATATCTTTGGCGAAGCAGGCCGCACTCCGCTTATTCCTAAAGGCTCACGCCTGATCGGACAGTATAATTCCGAAATCATCGGCTCGCAGGAGCGCGTGCATATTGTATGGACGCGTGTTATCCGTCCAGACGGGGTCGATGCCATTCTCAATTCGCCTATGGTCAATCAGATCGGCCAAGCAGGCGCGACTGGTCAGGTCGACAGCAAGTTTGGCGAGCTATTCTCGCGGGCATTGCTCACCAGCTCCATCAGTATTGTGCTGGCCATCGGTGCAGATGAGCTGATCGACGGCGAAAACATCTCAAGCACCAACAGCGTGACTGGCACTACCGAGAGCGGCTCTGCCGCCAGCCTTGCCACTGTTGATGCGCTTAACAGCGTGGGCCGCGTGACCGAACAATTCCTGGAGCGCTACATCAACGCACAACCGACCATCACGGTTGATCAGGGCACGAAGGTAAATGTTTTCGTGAACCGCGACATTATCTTCCCACCTGAATATACGGGCGCACGGGTGATCCAATAATGAATTTAACCGCGCTCGATACCTATCTCGCTCCCCTCAAGACCCTGTTTGACACCGAGGGCATTAGCGAGATTTCCATCAACCGCCCAGGTGAGGCCTGGGTGGAAAAAGGTGGCGACATGGTGTGCGAGGAAATCCCTGAATTCACCTTCGAACATTTGAAATCCTTGGGACAGCTGGTGGCACAATCCACCAATCAGACCATCAGCGAAGAATCACCCTTGCTCTCTGCCACTTTGCCGGGCGGTTACCGTATTCAGGTGGTATTCCCGCCTGCGACCGAGCCGGGCATTGTCGCCATGTCGATTCGTAAACAAACCGTAATGAATCTGGACCTTTCACGCTATGAGGCGCTGGGTGCGTTTCAGGGCACGATTGTGCGGCAAGGCAAAAACAAAGATGATATACGCCTGCGCGAATTGCTGGATGCAGGCGCAGTGCGCGAATTTATTTCGCAAGCGGTGCTGCTGAAAAAGAACATCATCATCAGCGGCGGCACATCGACGGGTAAAACCACTTTTATGAATGCTGCGCTCAAGGAAATACCCGAAACCGAACGTATTATCAGCGCGGAAGACGCCCGCGAGGTGAATCTGGAGCATCTGCCTAACCATGTGCATCTGCTGGCCTCCAAAGGCGGGCAAGGCCGCTCGAATGTCACCACGCAGGACTTAATCGAAGCCTGCCTGCGTTTGCGCCCCGACCGGATCATTCTGGGCGAGCTGCGCGGTGCCGAAGCCTTCTCTTATTTACGTGCCATCAACACCGGTCACCCCGGCTCTATTTCCACCCTGCATGCCGACACGCCAAAACTGGCTATCGAGCAGCTTATCCTTATGATTATGCAGGCAAATCTTGGCATCACGCGTGAGCAAATAAAAGAGTATGTTGAAGGCGTGGTTAATGTTATTATTCAGCTCAAGCGCGGCAGTGGCGGCAAACGCTACGTGTCCGAGATTTATTTTAAAGAGCAAGTATAGCAGGTTACACCCGCACTATGCCTGAACGCATTCAATCGATAATGAACAAGTCGATACTTGTGCTGCTGCTGATATTCATTTTCGGCGTGCCGCTCTATGCAGGTACATTTGTGGGCTATGTACTGGGTCATCAACATATGACCAAAATTACAGGCCGCCAGCCCGCACCCGTTTCACGCTATGTGGGGGCGTTCCTCAATCCGGTGGGCATCGTCAACGGCTATCTTGATATCCACGAACGCGCCAACAAATACAAACAATACCCACAATACAAGCAGCGCTACTTTAACGCCGAATTCGATAGCAAGTTTTATGGACCAGTTGGCGGCGCCCTGTTTCTGGCTTTGTTCACCATATTTATCATGCGTGCACCGCTGAGCGATTTCCGCCCGTTCAAAAAGAAAGAAACCATCCACGGCGATGCGAAATGGGCCACCGAGGAAGAAATCCGTCGCGCCAAGCTACGCGCCAAGAAAGGCCTGCTACTGGGGCGCACGGGCGCCCGCAACTATCTGGTGGCGGACGATTTCCAGCACGTGCTGCTCTTTGCGCCTACCGGTTCGGGTAAAGGTGTGGGTTTCGTAATCCCTAACCTCTTATTCTGGGAAGAATCCGTCGTCTGCCACGATATCAAGATGGAAAACTACGAGCTGACCAGTGGCTATCGTAATAAAAAATTCAATCAGGATTGTTTTGTATGGAACCCTGCTGACCCTAACGGTATCAGCCATTGTTACAACCCGCTGGACTGGCTGAGTGAAAAGCCCGGCCAGCTGGTGGATGACTGTCAGAAGATTTGTAACCTTGTATTGCCCGAGCAGGAATTCTGGCAAAACGAGGCGCGCTCGCTACTGCTGGGCGTTATGCTGTATCTGACCGCCGTGCCTGAAAAACCAACCAGTTTTGGCGAAATCGTGCGCACCATGCGCTCAGACGACGTGGTCTATAATCTGGCCGTGGTGCTCGACACGATTGGCGGCAAAATCCACCCTGTGTCTTACATGAACATCGCGGCTTTCCTGCAAAAAGCGGACAAAGAGCGCTCAGGTGTAACCTCCACGCTTAACTCAGGGCTGGAGCTATGGGCGAACCCGCTGATTGATACCACCACTGCGTCGTCAGACTTTGATTTGCAAACCCTCAAAAAACGCCGTCAGACAGTCTATTGTGGTGTAACACCAGACAACTTGCAACGTCTGGAGCCATTGCTGAAAGTGTTCTATCAGCAAGCGACCGACTTCCTGACCCGCCATATGCCACGCGACGACGAGCCGCATGGCGTGCTGTTCATGATGGATGAGTTCCCGTCTTTGGGCGAGATGCCACAATTCCAGGTGGGTATTGCGTATTTCCGTGGATACCGCGTGAAACTGTTTATCATTGTACAGGATACCCAGCAGCTGAAAGGTATTTACGAAGAAGCGGGCATGAACTCGTTCCTGTCCAACTCCTATTACCGTGTGACCTTCTCGGCGAACAACATCGAAACCGCTAACATGATCAGCCAGCTGGTAGGCAACAAAACCGTCGCGCAGGAATCACATAACAAGCCGAAATTCCTCGACTTTAACCCCGCATCGCGCACCATTCACGCTTCAGAAACCCAGCGCGCACTGCTGTTGCCACAGGAAGTGATCCAGCTGCCACGCGACGAAGAGATTATTCTGGTGGAATCATTCGCACCTATTAAGTGCAAGAAGATTTTCTACTTCAAAGACAGCTTCTTCACCAAGCGCTTGCTGCCACCTATCGATCTGCCTGAGCAAGAACCGTATGACCCCCGCAAGAAAAAGAAAGCGGTCGCTGATGCGCCGCCACCACCGGGTAAACAAGAAGGCGACACTGCCAACGCATAATGCTAAAAATTAAGTGTCTCTAAACGTTTCTACGCTATACTCATATAAGTTATTATGGAGCAGAATATTATGCGCAACGGCTTTTCACTTGTCGAATTATCGATTGTATTGGTCATTTTAGGCCTGCTGACTGGAGGTATTCTGGCTGGGCAGAGTCTCATTCGCGCATCGGAATTGCGTAGCGTGAGCACTGAATATGACCATATTTCAGCAGCCCTCTATACCTTTAAAGACAATTATTTTGCACTACCGGGCGACATGCGCAACGCTACCGATTACTGGGGCATTGCAGCGGGCTCTACCGGCGATGATGCAACCTGCCGGGCCGCAAGCGGCGCAGGGACAACAACGTGTAATGGTGATGGCAATGGTACTATCGCTGGCGGCGGCAACGAAATGTACCGCGTTTGGGAACACCTTGCAAATGCGGACCTTATCGAAGGCAGCTACACTGGCATTGCCGGCTCTGGCGGAAGCAATGACCATGACCCCGGTGTGAACGCTATGCGCAGTAAAGTGAATCAATCAGGTTGGGGTATGCGCAACTTTGATTCCACTGACTTTGCGGGCGTAGTATTTTTGTATGATTACGGCAATGTGTTGCTTCTGGGTGGCGATACGACGACTCTACCCATTGGCGATATTATGACCAATGAAGAAGCGTGGAATATCGATACGAAAATAGATGACGGATTGCCCGGTCAAGGCAACCTGCTGGCATTTGATCATGTGAATTGCTCGCTCGCAGCCAATACTAGTGATTATAACGCAGCCTATGATTTAGCCGATAGCGGCACACATTGTGCTTTAATCTTTAGGGCAGACTTCTAGGAATAAAACAAGGGCCTAGTCTAGGCATACCGCTTGCTTCCACACCTATCGGCATCGGCTGTCCGAACCAAAACCGCACGTCTGGTAAGAAAAAGAAAAATGGCTAATGCCCTACCAATAACCAGTAGCGGCGATGGTGCTACTGCCTAGCCCTTGTTTTCACAATCCGGCACTGCGCTTAAAGCTTTGTTAATCTTCTTGTGGGAACTGGCTTTCACATAAGAATAAATGACAAGGCGACAAAATGAGTGATGATGTAGTACGTGTCAGCTTTTCCAGCACTGACCAATATCCCAATATTGATAGCATAAGCGGGCATGAATTATCCCCGCGTGAGGCAATACAATTGGCTGACCGTCAAGCGTATGAACTTACCTCCATTGTCAGCCGTATTGACAGAAACATGGATTTTCACGGTGTGTTAGGCGCACAGCAATTAACATTGGTAACTCCTGCCGACCAGGCACAAATCGCGAATATTCTGCGTGAGGATTATTTAGGCACACCGCAAGAAAACTGGCGCGGTGCGCTACGCCACACCGAGGCAGAAGTATCCTTGCGCACCGAAAATCTGGTGGGCATGGGCTATAATCTGTTCCGCGAAGACGTCACACCCGACAATATGGAGAACTTACTGAGCGCATTACACAGCGCCGCAAACGAGATCGAAGCCCTGCGCCGTGATGTCTCACACGACATTCGTGATATGAGCGATGGCGAAATACGCGACTTGCACACGACCATGCGCAATACCTTAGAACAGACTATCAACGAAGGATTGGAGCGCTAGATATGTTAAGCAATCATTCCCTCGTTCGGACTCGAGGCCGACGCATAGGCCCGCTTGGGCATGCGCCCCGCCAGATACGCAAGGCGACCAGCAATCACGGCTTCGCGCATAGCGCGCGCCATCATAAGCGGGTCACGCGCCTCGGCGATGGCAGTGTTCATCAGCACGCCATCACAGCCAAGCTCCATGGCAATGGCAGCGTCTGAGGCGGTTCCCACCCCTGCATCCACCAAAATAGGCACATTTGCCTGCTCGACAATCAGCCGAATATTCAGTGGATTCTGTATACCAAGGCCTGAGCCGATAGGTGCCGCCAGCGGCATCACCGCCACGCATCCCAACTGCTCCAGCTTCTTGGCCACCAGCGGGTCATCGGTGGTGTAGGCCATCACATCAAACCCGTCCGCAATCAGTGTTTCGGCTGCGCTCAATGTTTCGCCTATATCGGGATAGAGCGTGTCTTTATCGCCAATGACTTCTAGCTTCACCAGATTCCAGCCGCCGGCCTCGCGCGCCAATCGCAATGTGCGCACCGCTTCCTCGGCGCTATAGCATCCGGCCGTGTTCGGCAAATAGGTGTATTTCTCGGGATCAATATAATCCTGCAGGCTTTCGCCTTTGCTCGCCGACAGATTCGTGCGGCGCAAGGCAACCGTCACAATCTCTGCACCGCTGGCCTCTATCGCCTGCTGCGTTTCTGTAAAATCCTTGTATTTGCCAGTACCCACCAGCAAACGTGATGTGAAACTATGCGATCCTATGCGCAAAATATCATCCATCAACCACCTCCAATAAATTCGACGATCTCTAACGTGTCGCCCTCTTTCAACATAGTCGCATCGTATTGTCCACGCGGAATAATCACCATATTATGCTCAATCGCCACTTTACGCAGATCAATCTCCAGCTCGTCTGTCAGCTGCTGCAGTGTCGATGCTGTAACACTGCGTGACTCTCCATTTATGGTAACTTGCATGCTTCACCTTCTTTCGTGACTTCGCTCCAGACCCGTGCTAGGAGACATATATGGCTAAGATCTTACTTCTCAATGGCCCAAATTTGAACATGTTGGGCACGCGTGAGCCGGAAATCTATGGCGCCGAAACGCTGGCAGACATCACCCAGCGGTGCCAAGACCATGCCACGTCGCTAGGTATAACGCTCGAGTGCCGCCAAAGCAATCATGAAGGCGAGCTTGTTGACTGGATTCAAACCGTCACCCGCGACTATGACGGGATCATCATCAATGCAGGCGGATTCACTCATACGTCTGTGGCCATTCACGATGCACTGATGATGCTCGATAAACCGATTATCGAATTACATCTATCCAATATTTTTGCGCGCGAATCATTCCGCCATCATTCGTATATTTCCAAGCCAGCCACCGGCGTGATTTGTGGATTTGGCGCGGCAGGCTATGGGTTGGCACTGGATGCCATGAAACAATTGCTCACTAGGGACTAAACTATGTTGGCTATTGCGCATCGCGGCGCCGAAACACATTTTCCGGAAAATACACTATCTGCCTTCGAGAAAGCCATTGAGCTGGGCGCCGATGCAATTGAACTGGACGCCCATGTGTGCATGAGCGGCGAACCGGTGGTGATGCATGATAACACCATTGACCGTACCACCAGCCGCAAAGGCAAAATTGCTAAAATGAATCTGGCACAATTAGAAGCGCTGGATGCTGGCGACGGCAAAGGAGTACCAAGCCTTATCAAGGCGCTCAATCTGGTCAATCGCCGCTGCAAAGTGTTCATAGAAGTCAAAGATGTCAGCGCCGCCTTGCCGATTGCCAAAGTCGTGCAATATTGCGTGGATCACAAAGGCTGGTCTTATTCCGAGTTGCCGATTGTCTCGTTCTTTCATCAGGCGCTTGCCATGATCCACGAGAAACACCCTAAAATTATCACCGGCGCGTCGGTGCACAAAGTGCCCGAAAGTCTGGCAGCCTGCGCCGAATTCACCGATTCGCATTACTTCCTGCCACGCATTGATGCACTCACCGAAGAGCTAGTGGCCGATGCACGCATGCGCAAAGTGAAAATCATTGCCTGGACAGCGCGCGACGAGGCCGAAGTAGAGCAGGCAAAGCAATTCGATATTGATGGCATTATCGCCGCTGATCCTAGCTGGGTATGAGTGATATAACGCCGGACGATCTGCTGGAGGCCTATGCAAATGGGTATTTCCCCATGGCAGAAGGCCGGCATGATGACGCATTCTTCTGGATCGAACCGGAAGAACGCGGTGTTATCCCGCTCGATACCTTCAACATTCCCCGCGGTCTGAGAAAAACACTGCGCGACAACCCCTTCACCATCCGCGTAGATAGCGCCTGCGAGGAGGTCATTATCGCCTGTGCCAATAGCCGCCGCGAAACCTGGATTAATGACGAGATCATCGAACTCTATAGCCGCCTGCACCATCGCGGCCATGTGCATAGTGTGGAATGCTGGCAAGATAATGCTCTAGTCGGAGGGTTGTATGGTGTCTCGATTGGGGCGGTATTTTGCGGTGAAAGCATGTTTAGTCGCACCTCGCAGGCCAGCAAGGTGGCACTGGTGCATCTGGTCGAAATTCTCAACGAAGCAGGCTACACCCTGCTCGACACACAGTTTGTCAATGACCATCTCAAACAGTTCGGGGTGCAGGCCATTCCACAAGCCGACTATATGAAAAAGTTGGAAAGCGCTTTGAAGGTAGAGCCTAACCCTTCCAGCCTTTTCTCCACGGTTTCGTTACGCAAAGGTTGGGCAACCGGCTCTAATAGCAATTCCACCTGATCATCCTGCAGGCGTAACGACGCATGGTTAAGATTGCCAGCCAAACCCCCGCTCAGCTGGAACGCTAGATTCAATGCGGTTCCCACCGCTTTTGCCCACAACCGTTCATGCTCATCCAGCAACGACAGCACACCTGATTCATGCTTCCATTTGCTGTGATAGCGATGATACAGCGCCAGCGCCAGCATGATGCGCTCCTTATGATTCGCGCCTTTTAGCGAGGATTGCAGCACACGGTTAAATGCCCACTCGCCACGGAAATTCGGGTCGATCGGCCACGCCACCTCGCCTAGCAGGCAGGCCGTGCGACGCAGACGGTTACGCTGATTATCATCATGCACAAAAATAGGGTTCAGCCATTCAAAGACCTCACGGGCATAATGATCGCCGCGCCCCGAGAACGAAGCCAGTTCGAGTGCGGAAGCTATCAATGCGTCTTGCTGACGCGTTACATCATCAAGCGTACTGTATAAATACCCCTCACGAATGCCGCTCACGCTAAATAGCACGTCCTCACAGCCAGAATGCTCCAACAGATATTCCAGCGCTTTTGCCGCAGGCACCATGCTGCTTGCGCGCTTGCGTGGCACACCGGGCAAGTCTGCAATCGCATCTACCGACATCGGTGCCAAACGATTGACAACCGCGCTAATAGTCGAACGCGACAAGGTATATTCATGCAAGATAGGCAGGGGATAGCCTGATTTTTTCATATGCAACTTAGCGA
>PBPD01000130.1 GCA_002725445.1 Rickettsiales bacterium | reverse complement strand
CGCCAATCATGGCCAAAGGCTTGTTGGGCAAGCGCGTAGACGCCATGCGAGCAGGGATCAGAATAAGTGCCGATTGTGTGATATCTACATCAGTCATAAGCGCATCTTAGGGCTAAATATGCATTTTGCATGTAAAACATTGTTGAAGGCTTGGATTAACCCCGTTAAAGTACGGCCGCAATGAAAAACCGCAACAGGAATAAACAATAATGTCTGGCATGGAACTTAATAAAATCGCCGCAGCTATATTGCTTGCTGGCTTGATTGGTATGGTAACCAGTAAAGTTACTGACATCTTGTATGTGAGTGAACCTTCGCATCACGGCGAGCACGAAGTAGCACGTGGCTACTCGATTCCGGTGAGCGAAGACCCAACCGCTATGGCCGCAGCGCCGAAAGAAGAAAAGCTGCCAAGCATTATTCCTGCTCTCAATGAAGCAGATGCGCTGGCTGGCGGCACCTACTTTGCTAAACGTTGCGCAACCTGCCACAACGTAGAAAAAGGCGAAGGCAACAAAACCGGCCCTGCACTGTATAACGTAGTTGGCCGCGACATCGGATCCGTAGGCGGCTTCAATTATTCTTCTGCATTAGCTGAAGAAAAAGAAGGCGCATGGGGCTATGAAGAGCTGAACGCCTTCCTGCATAAGCCTAAAAAATGGGCACCTGGAACCATCATGGCGTTTGCTGGTATGCGTAAAGAAGATGAACGTGCCAATGTGATCGCTTATCTGCGCCAACAGGCTGATAACCCACCGGCGATTCCTGCTGCACCTGCAGTAGAAGAAGAGCCCGCTGCCGAAGAAACACCCGCAGATGCAGGTGACGAAGCAGCGACGGCTGGAGAATAATTCACGTGCCGCTGGCTTACTGGTGGCTGATCGCTGGCGCGGTCTTCCTTATTGTTGAAGCCTTTGGCGCAACGGGCATTGGTTTCCTGTTTGCAGGATTAGCAGCAATTATTGTCGGTGCGTTAGTGCATTGGCAAGTCATTGCAGCCGATGCGCTAATCCTCCAATTCGGTATATTTTTTGGCATCACCGCACTCATTGCCGCCCTGCTATGGCGCAAATTGAAATATTGGCGCACCGACCCATCCAACACCGACCAATTTATCAATATTCTGGGCGATACCGCCAAAGTTGTTGATGCAGATTTGCAACGTGGGCATACAGGGCGCGTGCGTTGGTCTGGCACAACCATGAGCGCCACCCTCGCAGCTGATTGTAAGATAGAATCTGTCCGTGTTGGCGATACCGTCGTCATCAAAGAAGTGCATGGAAACGAATTGGTCGTTGCGCCCATGCAGGCTTCTGAGTAATCTGACCTAGCAAAACATCTTAGCTAGGAGTCTACCTGCCATGGTATTCGGTGATCTGTTAATTTTCGTCATTCTGCTTATATTCGCGCTGGTTGCGTGGAAAGGCATCAAAATTGTTCCACAGCAAAATGCGTGGGTTGTCGAAAAGCTGGGTAAGTTTGACCGTAAGCTTGAGCCGGGTCTTAATCTGCTCATTCCCTTTATTGAGCGCGTGGCCTACAAACATTCGCTAAAGGAATATGCTTTTGATGTGCAAGAGCAAAGCGCCATCACCCGCGACAACGTTACCTTGCTGATGGATGGGGTCATTTATGTCCGTATCATTGACCCGATAGAAGCATCTTACGGTGTGTCCGACCCTATTTATGCGGTAACGCAGCTGGCGCAAACCACCATGCGTTCCGAAATCGGTAAGCTCGCACTCGATGAATGTTTTGAGGAACGCGAACGCCTGAATGCCAACATTGTTCATGCCATCAACGAAGCCGCCCAGACCTGGGGCATTCAATGTATGCGTTACGAAATCAAAAACATCACTCCGCCTAATTCGGTGCTCAAAGCGATGGAGCTGCAAGTGGCAGCAGAACGTCAGAAACGTGCTGAAATTCTGGATTCGGAAGGCGAACGCCAATCGAAAATTAATGTCGCAGAAGCGAAAAAGCAGGAAGTGGTACTGGAATCAGAAGCCGCGCTAACCGATCAGGTTAACCGCGCTAAAGGTGAAGCAGAGGCCATTCTGGCAGTAGCGGAAGCCACGGCAAAAGGGATTGAACTGGTAGCTGTTTCGATTGAAAAAGCGGGTGGTGAAAAAGCCGTCGCCCTTAAAATTGCGGAGCAATATGTGCATGCATTTGGCAAACTGGCAAAAGAAAGCAATACCATATTGTTGCCTGCTAATGCTAATGATGCGGGCAGCATGGTGGCACAGGCATTGGCTGTGTTTGACAGTATCAAACAGGGCAAAGCCCCAGCTGCACCCGCCAGCCCATGGGAACAAGACGCATAACGTGCTGATGCGCTTTTATTTCGCCCTTTGCGCTGTTTTACTGGTTTTTTCTACACCACTGAGCGGTGCCTATGCTGCGCCAAAGCACGGTATCACCCTGTTTGGCGAGCTGAAATACCCACCCTATTTCCGGCATTTTGATTATGTGAATCCGCATGCGCCGCATGGCGGTAGCTTGCGCATGTCCTACACTGCGGCCTTCGATAGCCTTAACCCGTTTATCCTGAAAGGTGTGCCAGCGCCGGGCATGGGCAAAGTATTCGAATCGCTCATGGTACAATCACTGGATGAACCGCAATCATTCTACGGGCTGGTGGCAGAATCGATTGAGGTGGCAGACGATAACAGCTATGTGGATTTTATCATTCGCGACAAGGCACGCTGGCATGATGGCAAACCAATCACCTCGCATGATGTGGCGTTCAGCTTCAACACGCTTAAACAGGATGGCCACCCTTCGTATCGCATTATGTATGCGCAAATTGACCGTGTCGAGAAGGTAGGCATTCGCGAGGTGCGCTTTTATTTCAGCGATCCCAGTAACCGTGAATTAGCCACTATCATTGCTGGTCTGCCCGTGCTTCCACGCCATTACTACGAAACGCACCCCTTTAATCAGACGACACTACAACCACCGCTGGGCAGCGGCCCTTACCGTGTGGCCAATGTCGATCAGGGGCGTTCTATCACATTTGAGCGCGTGGAAGATTATTGGGGCAAGCAATTGCCTGTGAATCGCGGGCAGAATAATTTCGATATCATCCGCTATGATGTCTTCCGCGATGAGACGGTGTCGGTAGAAGCGATCAAGTCAGGTCAGTATGATTTTCGCGAGGAGTATATCGCCCGCAACTGGGCAACGGCCTATAATATTCCGGCTGTGGAACGAGGTGAGCTAATCAAAGAAAAAATCCCTCACAAAATCCCGCGCGGCATGCAGGCCTTCATATTCAATACCCGCAAAGACAAATTCTCCGACCGCCGTGTGCGCGAAGCTATCGGGATGACCATGGATTTTCAATGGATGAACCGCGTGCTCTTCTATGACGCCTATGACCGCAGCTACAGCTTCTTCCAAAACACCGATTTTATGGCGACAGGCCTGCCATCGGGTGCCGAACTGAGCTTATTGAACCAGAACCGCGACGCACTGCCTGAAGCATTATTTACCGAGCCGTTTGTGCTGCCCGAAACGGATGGTAGCGGTTATTCGCGCGACATTCTATTGGAAGCACAAGCACTACTCAATGATGCTGGCTGGGTGATGCAAGACGGCAAACGTGTGAATGCCGAAACAGGCGAACCTCTCATCGTCGAATTTATGATGCGTCAACGCACCTTCCAGCGTGTAGTCGGCATGATGCAGAAAAATCTGGCACGGCTGGGCATCGATTCCTCTTTCCGCTATGTCGACGACTCGCAATACCAAAAACGCATCGACAAGCGCGATTTTGACATTGTGTCCATCTGGTGGAATCGCGGCATCCACTTCCCTGGCAATGAACAAATAAGCTTCTGGCATTCCAGCCAGGCTGATGTCGTGGGCGGCCAAAATGTGGCGGGGGTGAAGAATCCGGTTATAGACGATCTACTGGCTGAACTCACCGCCTCCAAGGATTACGACCATCTCAAAGCATCCGCCACCGCGCTTGATCGTGTGTTACTCTGGCAACATTACGTCATTCCGCACTGGCATTTAAGTGCATGGCGCGTGCTTCACTGGGACAAGTTCGGCATGCCTGAGGTAAGACCAGCCTATGGGCTGCCATTGGATGCATGGTGGAGCAAGGAGGCGGAACAATGAGCGCATATATCATACGGCGCTTGCTGCTTATGATTCCGACATTGTTCGGCATCTTGCTGCTGAATTTCCTGATTGTACAGGCCGCACCTGGCGGGCCAGTGGAACAGATTATTATTCAGCTGTCCGACCCTTCTGCCAGCGCTACGAACCGTATAGCAGGGCCCAAGTCTGACTTTGCGGGCGGCGCGACCCAGCAACCAGGTGCGGCTGGTGCACAAACCTATCGCGGCGCGCGCGGGCTCGACCCCGATCTGATAGCGGATCTCGAACGTCAATTCGGGTTCGATAAACCAGCACATGAACGTTTCTACAAGATGATGGTCGATTATCTGCATTTTGATTTTGGCACCAGCTTCTTTCGGGATGAACCTGTCACCGACCTCATACTCGATAAATTGCCCGTTTCCATATCGCTGGGGCTATGGACCACCTTGCTGGTCTACCTGATATCGATTCCGCTAGGCATCGCCAAAGCAGTGCGCGATGGCTCGCATTTTGATATCTGGACCAGCACCGCCATTGTCATCGGTCAGGCTATTCCCGGTTTCCTGTTCGCGATATTGCTCATCATCCTGTTTGCAGGTGGCTCGTATTTTCAGTGGTTTCCGTTAAGAGGGCTGGTCTCTGACAATTGGGAAGAGTTAAGCCTATGGGGCAAGATCATTGATTATTTCTGGCATCTGACTCTGCCTATTCTCGCCATGGTCATAAGCGGATTTGCCAGCCTTACCCTGCTGACTAAAAACTCCTTCATCGAAGAAATTGGCAAGCAATATGTCACCACTGCCCGCGCCAAAGGCCTAAGCGAGAAACGTGTGCTCTATGGCCATGTGTTCCGCAATGCCATGCTTATTGTCATCTCTGGCTTGCCTAGCGCTTTGCTCAGTATTCTCTTCACCAGCGCCTTGCTCATTGAGGTTATTTTCTCACTCGACGGGCTGGGGTTGCTTGGCTTTGAAGCCGCAATCAACCGTGATTATCCCGTTATGTTCGGCACGTTGTTTATTTTCACACTTATCGGGCTGGTGTTCAAATTGCTGGGTGATATCACCTACATGCTGATCGACCCTCGCATCGATTTTGAGCGGAGGAGCGTATGATCGCGCTGTCTCCCCTCAATAAACGCCGTTGGCAGCTATTCCGTCAGAACCGCCGCGGCTGGACAAGCTTATGGCTGTTTCTGTTGCTGTTTACACTCAGCCTGTTTGCCGAATTCATTGCCAATGACAAGCCCATTTTAATGTCTTACCGGGGTGACTGGTACGTGCCCATATTCACCACCTATACCGAGAAAGACACGCTAGAGAACGGCCAGTTCGAAAGCGAAATAGATTATACCGACCCGTGGGTGATGGCAGAAATAAACGCCCACGGCTGGATGATACATCCGCTCATTCCTTATAGTTATGACAGTATCAATTACGATGCGGAGCGCGCACCCGCTGCACCGGATGGTGCAAATTGGCTGGGCACCGACGATCAGGGGCGCGATGTAAGCGCCCGCGTGATTTACGGCTTCCGCATTTCCATATTATTCGCCCTCACCCTTACTTTTTTTTCCAGTGTGATCGGTATTTTCATGGGCGCCATTCAAGGCTATTTCGGTGGCTGGACCGACCTGCTACTGCAGCGCTTTATCGAGATATGGCAAGGCATGCCGGTATTGTATTTGCTGATCATTCTGGCCAGCGTCATCGTACCGAATTTCTGGTGGCTGCTGGGGCTGATGTTGCTGTTTTCATGGATGACACTGGTCGATCTGGTGCGGGCGGAGTTTCTGCGTGCCCGTAATTTCGATTATGTACGCGCCGCCAAAGCCTTAGGGGTTAGCGAGCCAACCATTATCTGGCGGCATGTGCTACCCAACGCATTAGTGTCTGTCTTCACCTTTGTGCCTTTCATTTTAAGCGGGGCGGTCACCACCCTCACCTCGCTGGATTTCTTAGGGTTCGGCTTGCCGCCCGGTTCGCCGTCGCTGGGTGAATTGCTCGCACAAGGCAAAAACAACCCGCAATCGCCATGGTTAGGCATCACCGCCTTTATGGTGCTAGCCATCATGTTAAGCCTCTTGATCTTTATTGGTGAGGCCATACGCGATGCGTTCAACCCACGCAAAACACTGGCCGAACGCCCAGAGGAGCTGGTGACATGAGTGCATTAGACATTAAACGGCTCTCCGTTAGTTTTCGCAGCGGCGCCCGCACGGTACATGCCGTGCAGGATGTGTCGATCAGCCTGCAAAAGGGCCAGTTGATGGCACTGGTCGGCGAAAGTGGATCCGGCAAATCGGTTACCGCACTGGCAGCGATGCAATTGCTACCGTCCAATGCCAGTCATATCGAAGGCGAAATATGCATCGGTGAAGAGAATATTCTCAATGCCTCTGACCGTATGTTGCGCACCATACGCGGTAAAAAGATTGCGATGATCTTTCAGGAGCCTATGACGGCGCTGAACCCGTTGCACACGATAGGCAAACAACTTCGCGAGATGCTTAGCCTGCACCAGCCCCTCAAACGGAAGGAACAGGATGCACGCATCAGCGAATTACTGGATATGGTGGGCCTTGAGAAATTTAAAGACAGGCTGCACACCTATCCACACCAGCTTTCCGGCGGAGAGCGCCAACGCGTGATGATAGCGATGGCAATGGCCAACAATCCTGATGTATTGATCGCCGATGAGCCGACCACGGCACTGGATGTCACCCTGCAGGTGCAAATATTGTCGCTGCTGAAGAAGCTGCAAAAAAGCCATGACATGGCAATTCTGCTTATCACGCACGATCTGACCATCGTAAAGAAAATGGCCGAACGCGTCGCTATTATGCAGCAGGGCAAAATTGTCGAGACGGGAGACACGAAAGCGATATTCGCCGCCCCGTCGCATCCTTACACGCAACATCTATTGTCTTGCGAGCCCAAAGGCCCACCCCTGCCTATACCGGCAGATGCGGCCGAAATGATGGCGACAAGCGAGCTTAAAGTGCATTTCCCTATCAAAAAAGGGCTATTGCGCCGCACCGTTGATCATGTGCGAGCTGTCGATGGCATCACCGCCCATATCCGTGCTGGCGAAACACTGGGCATCGTGGGTGAGAGCGGGTCTGGCAAAACCACACTGGGTCTGGCTCTTTTACGGTTAATTCCGTCCGATGGGCCTATCGTATTCTGTGGCGAAGCAATCGATACATACAATAGCAAAGCCCTGCGCCGCATGCGCAGCGATATGCAGCTGGTGTTTCAAGACCCCTTCTCCAGCCTTAACCCGCGCATGAGTGTCGGCGATATCATTGCCGAAGGATTGCAGGTGCATTTCCCTGCACTCAGCCGCGATGAACGCACCAGCCGCGTATGTGCCTTGCTTGAGAAAGTCGGGCTGGAAGCAAACATGGCGGATCGCTACCCCCATGAATTTAGCGGCGGGCAACGCCAACGTGTCGGCATTGCACGCGCAATGATACTCAAACCCAAATTTGTCGTCTTGGATGAACCCACATCCGCGCTTGATCTGTCAGTGCAAACCCAGATTATCGACCTGCTAAAAACGTTCCAGAAAGAAGATCAACTGGGCTATATGTTTATCAGCCACGATTTGCGTGTCGTTAAAGCTATCAGCCATCGGTTGATTGTTATGCGCAATGGGAAAGTCGTAGAGTCGGGAGACGCAGCCAGCCTGTTCGAACAACCGCAGAGCGACTACACCAAGCTTCTAATGAACGCAGCCTTCGCTGAATAAACGCCTATTCGTCTACCACCATTACAGTGGCACCGGTCGTTTTACGGCTTTCTAAATCGCGATGCGCACTGGCAGCATCCGACAGGAAATAGGTCTGCTTTACATTTATCTTGAGCACTCCATCCAGCACATGCTGCAGCAGCTCGTTGGCGGCCAGCACGTATTCCGAATGATCCTGCATATAATCCTGAAACGACGGGCGGGTAAGATAAAGCGAGCCACGGCGCTGTAATTCACCGGGATCGATGGCGCCTACAGGCCCGGAGGCCTGCCCAAAACTCACCATCAACCCTATTGGCATAAGGCAATCGAGTGAATCCATAAACGTATCTTTACCCACCGAATCATACACGACATTACATCCGCGCCCGTCGGTAATCTCCTGCACCCGCTCCACAAAATTCTCGGTTTTATAATTAATGGGATACTCACATCCGTTCGCGCGGGCTATCTCTGCTTTTTCTTCCGAACTCACCGTGCCTATTACACGTGCGCCCAGATATTTACCCCACTGGCAAAGCAACAGCCCCACACCGCCTGCCGCCGCATGCACCAGCATGGTGGTTTGGTTATCAACACGGAAGGTACGGCGAATCAGGTAATAGGCTGTCAGCCCTTTCACCATAACACCTGCCGCCAGCTGATCCGACATGCCTTTAGGCACCAACACCACATGGCGCTCATGCAAGGCTCGGTATTGGGTGTAAGCGCCCACCGGGCCCCCGCCATACGCGACCAGATCGCCTTCCTTAAATCCGAATTGCGTATTTGGTCCTACTTTCTCGACTATGCCCGCAGCTTCCATACCCAGGCTGCTGGGATATTCTTTCAGCGGATACAAACCGCTGCGATGATACACATCGATAAAGTTCAGCCCTACCGCGGTTTGGCGGATCAATAACTCGCCCTCGCCCGGCTCTGGCATGGCAACATCGCGCCATTGCATTGCATCTGGTCCGCCTGGCTGGTCAATAAGGATTGCTTTTGGCATAATATCCGCTATTCGTTCACGTTATT